>JAKONR010000258.1 GCA_022701825.1 Hymenobacteraceae bacterium
GGCGGCGACTACGACAACTGGTGGGCCACGGCCTACGCCGCCCACTTCCTGCTCGAAGCCAAGCAGGCCGGCTTCGCCGTAAACCAGAAGCTGCTCGACAAGGTGCTGACCTATATGCAGTACCGGGTGAAACAGCGCGAAACGGAGCAGTATTACTACTTCGATGTCAGCAACATTGCCCGCGAGCGCCTCATTGCCAAGCGCGAAATAACCTACTCGCTCTACGTGCTGGCCCTGGCCGGCCGCCAAGATGCCACGGCCCTCAACTACTACAAGGCCAACCGCCCGCTGCTCACCGCCGATGCCCGCTTCCTGCTGGCTTGCACCTACGCGCTGGGCGGCCAGCAAAAGGCTTTCCAGGAGACCCTGCCCCATCAGTTCACCCCCGAAAACGCCCGCCGCGAGCTCGACGGCTCGTTCTCCTCCCCCATCCGCGACGAGGCGCTGGCCCTCAACGCCTTGTTCGAGGCCGACCCCAACAACCCGCAGGTAGCCAGCATCGCCCGGCAGCTGAGCCGGCAGGTGAAGGCCGAGCGGTATATGAACACCCAAGAATCGGCTTTCGCGCTGCTGTCCTTGGGCAAAATTGCGCGCCGCGCCCGCGCCAGCACGGTCACGGCCACGCTCTCAGCGGGCGGCAAGCCGCTGGGCAAGTTCGAGGGCAAAGACCTGACGGTGCAAAACGTGGCCAACTACCAGCTACTGCTAAAAGCCATTGGCGCGGGCCAGCTCTACTACTTCTGGGAAATGGAAGGTATTTCGGCCGGCGGCCGGGTGCACGAGGAAGACAGTTACCTCAAAGTGCGCCGCCAGTTCTTGGACCGCGACGGCCGCGCAGTATCGCCCACCGGCATCCGCCAAAATGACCTGGTAGTAGTCAAAATAACCCTGCAAGCCGCTGACGCGGCCGGCGAAGTGAAGAACGTGGCCATCACCGACCTGCTGCCGGCCGGGCTGGAAATCGAAAACCCGCGCCTCGGCCCGCAACGCGAGGTGAAAGGCACGGAAGCCGCCAGCACACCCGACTACCTCGACGTGCGCGACGACCGGATTAATTTGTTTACGACCGCTTCGGCTACGCCGAAGACCTTCTACTACCTAGCGCGGGCCGTGTCGAAAGGCACGTTTAAGCTGGGGCCGGTGAGCGCGGATGCGATGTATAACGCGGAGTACCACTCGTATAACGGGGCGGGCGTGGTGCGCGTGCGGTAGGTCGGCAGCCCTGGCGTGGGCGCCTCACCCCCCGGCCCCCTCTCCGAAAAGGAGAGGGGGAGCCTGACGACTACTCAGAGACTACTTGCGTCTGCATACGGTCGGCTCCCCCTCTCCTTTTCGGAGAGGGGGTCGGGGGGTGAGGCGCTCGCGTCCGCATATAAAAAAAGGCGGCCCGCTCTCCCGAGCAAGCCGCCTTTTTTACATCACAACCAAAATCTTACTCCACAACCAACCGCTTGGTCGTCGTGGTCCCGCCCGTAGTTAGCTTGAACAGGTAGGTACCCTTGGGCAGGCTACCGGCCTCGAAAGGCACCTGGTGGCTGCCGGCGGCTTCGGTGCCGCCCACTACGGTTTTCACTTTGCGGCCGTAGTTGTTGAAGATTTCCACGCTCACCGGGCCGTCCTTGTCGAGGTAGTAGCTCAGGGTAGTGCTGGTGGTGAAGGGGTTCGGATACGCCGCCGTTTCGTGGCCAAGCACGCTCATGGTCTCCGTATTAGCCGAGCGGGCGGCGGCCGGCTGGGTCAGGGCGTTGTACTGCGCGAAAGTGCGGGTCACGATAACCGCGAACTCGCCGCGCGTTACGCTTTGGGCGGGCTTGAAGGTGGCGTGCAGCGTTGGCTGCAGGTCATACGGGCCTTGGACTACCGCGTAAAAGGCGTTGATGAGGTTCAGTTCCAGCGCGATGCTCACGTAGCCTTCGAGGCCGGCCGGGATGCTGGTGGCGTCATCCACGGCGATTTTTTGGCCGTTCACTGTCACTTGCACGGGCTGGCCGGTGCGGGCCACGGCCTGCGCCTGGAAGCCCAGGCTTTGCACCAGCGAGTAAGCAAGGGCGGCGCGGCTAACGGCGGCTTTTGGGCTGAAGGTGCCGGGGGCGGCAGCCAGCAGCACGCCATTGCTGGTGTGGTAGCGGTCGCGCAGGGCGGCGCCTTTGGCGGCCACGGCTTCGGCCAGCAGCACGTCGGCGGTGCTCGATACGTCGGTGAAGGTGCGGGCCCCGGTGGTGGGCAGGTACTGCCGGATGCCCTGGCCCATGAGCAGGTAGTCAGCCAGTTGCAGGCGGGTCAATTTGGCATCGGGCTGAAAGCCGCCCGCCAGGCCATCGACCAAGCGGCTGCCCACGGCCAGCTTAATAGATGCTTCGGCCGGGTGCCCCGCAATGTCGCGCAGGTTGGTGGTGCCCGTCACGGACTGCGTCACGATTTTGCCATTGATGGTCTCGGGCAGGGCCACGCCGCGCAGGCCATCTACTTTCAGCGTCCAGGTGCCGGCCACGGGCGAGGCCACGGCCACGCCGCGGTCGGAAGCCAGCGTGAAGGTCACTGGCGTACCCGAGCGGTACTGCGTCACCCCGTCGGGCGCAATGAGAATCAAGTTAGTAGGGTTGCCGGTTTCGCCCAGCAGGCCGGTAGTCGTAATTTTGGCTTCCAAGCTATTGGTACCCGGCGCTACCCGAAACGTGAATTGATTACCGGCCGTCAGGGCCGGGTTGTAGTTCACCGTAAACGGCTGCTCGCTCGCCATCGAGTTGATGCTGCTGTTGAAGGTCCGCGCCGCGTTTACGCTGTTGCCGAAGCCCGGCATGCGAAACGCTTGGTCCACAGCAGCGTAGGCGTTCACGTAGCCCGCGCCCACTTCCCAGCTTTCGCGGCCGGGCATATTGGTGGCGGTTTTTTGGATGAGCTCCTTCACCTGCGCCGGTGACAGCGACGGCTTGGCTTCCAGAATGAGGGCTACCACGCCGGCCACGTGCGGCGTGGCCATGGAGGTGCCGCTCATATGGGTGTAGAAGGGGATTTGGGCGGGCGTCAGCTCGCCGTTGGCGTCGGTTTGCGCGCCCAGCGTGGCCACCGGCCCGAGCACGCGGGTCGAAATAACATCGACGCCCGGCCCCACGATAACGGGCTCATTCTTATACGTCCAGCTCTCGCCATCCATCGTAAACGTGCCGCCCTGGCCCTTCACCCCGCGCGACGAAAAGCCGGCCAGTAGGCCGTTGCGGTCGCCCGCGCCCACCGAGATGGTCCACGGGGCCACGGCGTAGGGGTTGTGCGTGTCGGCGCTCGGGCCCGAGTTGCCGGCCGCGAACACCACCACCATGCCCCGGTCGTAGGCTTTTTTGGAGGCCACGCTCAGCGGGCTATTAGGGTTGAAAGCGCCGCTGGTGCCAAATGAGTTGCTGATAACCCGAATGTTATACTGGTATTGGTGCGTGAGCGCGTAGTCGAAGCCGCCCAGCGCGTCGAGCACCAGCAGTGCCCCGCCCGAGCCGTAGCCCAGCAGCGAGGCACCAGGGGCCACGCCCTCGTATTTGCCGCTGCTCTTGGTACCATTGCCGCCCACCGTGCCCGCGCAGTGCGTGCCGTGGCCCGAGTTATTGTCGGTATTGGGCACGTTTTCGATGTATGTCACCGGCAGCATCCCGTTCAGGTTGTTCAGGTTGGTCGAGCCCAACGTATTCTGCACCAGGTGCGTGCCGAGCTTGATGTCATCGTGCGTGCCATCTACGCCGCTGTCGTTGATGAGCACCCCGATGCCCCGGCCCGATACGGGCAGGCCGTTGTTGCGGGCCGTCATGGTCTGGTCGGCGCGCAGGCGCTTCACCCCCGTGAGGTGCGTATCCTCAAAGTTGTAGTAATCAAGCTGCTTGTTGATGTAGAGCGAGCGCACCTGCGGGTTTTGGGCCAGCGCGTCGACCTGCGCCGCCGTGGCCACGATGCCGGCCACCGGCAGCGCCTGCAGCGTAATGCCACTGGTGATACCCAGCCCTTGCAGCAGGTTGAGCTGCGCGAATTGCGGCGCGCCGCTGCCCACAAACGTCACGACTACCTGCGCGGTCGGGCTGGTGCGCAGGGCGTCGCGCAGTTCGGGGTCTACGGTAGCTTGCCCGAACGCAGTCCCGGCTGAGAGGCCCACCAGCAGGAGGGCGGCAAAAAAGGTACGTTGCATGTAGAATTTGGGAATAGAAAGAAGAATAAGTGCGCGGCCCCGGCGGCCCCGGCAGCGCTACCGCGGCCCGGCCAGTTGCCCAGAGTCCTTGCGGGGCTCCGGTAAAACTTACGAACCGGTTTCAGCGGCTGGATTTAGCTTTTATAAATTTTTTTTATGGCTTCACAAATTATAATACAATTGTGCACAATAAAATTTTTACCAATAATCTACCTTATACTTGTTTCATATCAGCATATTATAACAGCTGCTTCGCCCAGCTACCCGCCTGGCTCGGCCTACGAATCATGCAAAGTAGCTGGTTCAGCT
Source organism: Hymenobacteraceae bacterium (assembly GCA_022701825.1). Taxonomy (GTDB): domain Bacteria; phylum Bacteroidota; class Bacteroidia; order Cytophagales; family Hymenobacteraceae; genus Hymenobacter. Next base: position 4,475 of record JAKONR010000258.1, read on the forward strand.
TTTGTGGGCCGGGGGCTGGCCAGCCGAGCGCAATTTTCGGGCTGGTGGGTTGCTTTGCATCGTCATTCAGCCCGCCTATGTCACCCTCTCCCTCCCCCATCCTCCAGGCGCTGCGCCTCGCCACCCGCCCCGCCCACGACCAGCTAGAGCAAAATACCTTCAACCAGCAGCTCACGGCCGGAACCATTACGGCGGCGGCCACGACGCATTTTCTGGCCAAAATGCACGGCCTTTTGGTGCCCTACGAGGCGCGGCTGCGGGCCCAAAACCTGGGGCCGGAGTGGGAGCCGGCCACCCGCCAGCGGGCGCACCTTATTCTGCAAGATTTGCGGCAGCCGGCCGCCGCGCTGGCCATTTGCCCCGATATGCCGCCGCTCGCCACTTGGCCGCAGCTGCTGGGCGCGATGTACGTGGTGGAGGGCTCGACGCTGGGCGGGCAGGTGATAGCGCGGCAGCTAGCCAAGGCCAACATTCCGCTGCGTGCGTACTTTTCGGGCTACGGCGAGCGAACCGGGCCGCTGTGGAAGTCGTTTTGCCAGCTGCTGGCACAGGAAGCCACGCCCGAAAATGAGGCCGAACTAGTGGAGTCGGCCCGCCTTACTTTTCAAAAACTAGACGCATGGCTCAACCAGCCACCAGCCTGACCGACGAGAGTCTTGTCGGCCAGCCTATTACCCTCACCAACTGCGACCGCGAACCCATCCACATCCCGGGCGCGGTGCAGCCCTACGGCTTTGTGCTGTGCCTCGCCGAAGCTACCAAGCTCGTCGTGCAGGCCAGCGACAACGTGGAGGCGTACCTGGGTATTTCGGTCGACCAGCTGCTGCACAAGGGGCTGGACCGCCTGCTCGGCCCCGACCACCTGGCCCAGGTGCAGGCCCTGTGGCCCACGCTGGGCACCACGCCCCAGCTGCTGGGCGTGCGCCTCGACTACGTGAAGGGCCAGCCGTTTTTTAAGCTCATTCTGCACCGCCACGATAGGCTGCTGTGGGCCGAGTTTGAGCCGGTGGCCGAAACCGAGGCGAGCGCCCTCGACCTGCCCTCGCTCAACCTCACGCTGAGCCAGATGCTGGAAGCCGGCACGGTGCTCGAATTCAGCCAGCGCGCCGTAGAGCACGTGCGCGAAATCACGGGTTTTGCGCGGGTGGGCATGTACCGCTTCGCGCCCGACGAAAGCGGCGAAATGATAGCCGAAGCCAAGCGCGCCGACCTCGACCCGCTGCTCGGGCTGCACTACCCGGCCACCGATATTCCGCAGCAGGCGCGGGCCATGTACCTCAAAAACTGGCTGCGCTTTATTCCGGACGTGGGCTACCAGCCCGCGCCGCTGGTGCCGGTGCGCGCCCCCGGCGCCACGCGGCCACCCGACATGACGTATGCGGTGCTGCGCTCGGTGTCGCCCATCCACATCGAATACCTCAAAAATATGGGCGTGGCGGCCACCATGACCATTTCCATCATCCAAGACGGGCGGCTGTGGGGCATGATGATGTGCCACCACGACAGCCCGCGCCTGGTGGGCTACGAGCTGCGCGAGCTGTGCCTGTTCATCGCCAAAACCTTTTCGGCGCTGCTGCCCACCAAGGAAAAGCTCGAGCAGAGTGCTTACCAGCTGCGCATGCAGCAGGCGCAGGCCCAGCTATTTGAGCAAATGGGCAGCCACAGCAATTTTCTGGCTGGCCTCTACCAGCAGCCCACCACGCTGCTCGACGTGTTTGACTGCGGCGGGGCGGCCATTTTCTTTGAGGGTGAGCTCATTACGCTGGGCCACACGCCCACCGAGCCGCAGCTGCGCGAGCTGCTGAGCTGGCTGCACCAAAACGTGCGCCAAGACGTGTTCTACACCGATTCCTACGCCCGGCACAACCCGGCGGGGCGCGCCCTGCGGGCCACGGCCAGCGGCCTGCTGGCCATCACGCTGGCCCAGGAGCCCGGCGACTACATCGTCTGGTTTCGGCCCGAGGTGCTCCAAAGCGTGGCCTGGGCCGGCAAGCACGAGAAGGTCGAGAAAATGGACGACGGGCAGCTGTTTCTCTCGCCGCGCCAGTCGTTTGCGGCCTGGAGCCAGGAGGTCGAAAACACGGCCGCGCCCTGGCTGCCGCTGGAGGTGGAGGCCGCCCGCGCCATCCGGCTGCACATTTCCGACATCCGGGTCAAAATTCTTAACGAATTGCAGGCCCGCGCCGCCAGCCTCAGCCGCCTCAATACCGAGCTGGCGCGCAGCAACGACGAGCTCGATTCCTTTGCCTACATCGCCTCGCACGACCTCAAGGAGCCGCTGCGGGGCATTCACAACTACTCGGTTTTTTTGCTCGAAGACTACGCCGAGCTGCTTGACGAAGAAGGCGTGAGCAAGCTGCAAACGCTGGTGCGCCTGAGCCAGCGCATGGAGTCGCTCATCGACTCGCTGCTGCAGCTCTCGCGCATCGGCCGCCTCGACCTCGAGCCGCAAACCACCAACATGAACCAGCTGGTGGCCGAGGTGATAGAGCTGCTGCACCCGCGCCTCGAGCAAACCCACACCACTGTGGAGGTGCGCGGCCCGCTGCCCACCGTGCAGGCCGACCCCACGCGCCTACGCGAAGTGCTGAACAATTTATTATCCAATGCGCTTAAGTACAGCAATAAGCCCGAGCGCCACGTAGTAATCGGCGAAGCCGAGGCCGGCAAAATCGGGGTTTTGGGCGCGGCCAGCCCCGCCGACTACCACGTATTTTACGTGCAGGACAACGGTATTGGCATCGACGCGCGGCACCACGACACCATTTTCCGCATTTTCCGGCGTCTGCACGCGCAAGACAAGTACGGCGGCGGCACGGGCGCCGGCCTGGCCATCGCCAAAAAAATGATTGAAAAGCACGGCGGCGAATTGTGGGTCGAATCCGTACTAGGCCAGGGTGCTACGTTCTATTTCTCCATCCCCAAACTTATCCAACGTGTCAGCTAATCCGCTTTTGCCCGTTTTAGTAGTCGAAGACAGCGCCGAAGACTTCTTGGCCCTGGGCCGGGCTTTTCGCAAGCACGCGCTGCCTAACCCCGTGCTGCGCTGCGCCGACGGCGATGAGGCCCTAGAATACCTGCGCGGCTACGGCAAGCACCCCGACTGGCCCCAAAACCTGCCCGCGCTGGTGCTGCTCGACCTGAACATGCCCGGCACCGATGGCCGCGACGTGCTCGGGGCTTTGAAGCTTGACCCGCGCCTGCACAACATTCCGGTGGTCATCTTCAGTACTTCCTCCAGCCACCGCGACATCGAGGACTGCTACCGCCTGGGGGCCAATAGCTACCTCACCAAGCCGGTATCGTACACCGAGCTGGAAGAAAAAATCCGGATTACCATGAAGTACTGGCTCGAAACGTCGGAGCTGCCCGCTTTGCTTTAGTGCCGCCCAAAGGCTGCCCTACGCAGCCCGGCAGCTAGTTGCGGCCATTGTTTTTTGCGAGTGGGCGCACCTATTCATTTTACCACTAGTGAGCTACTTGCCTGTACTGCCGTGCTGTCGTTTTCGGCACGGCGTTTGTAGCTTAGTGCGGCTACTTTTTAAGGCCCCGTTTTTCGCCCTCTTTATTCCGCGTGAAGAAGATACTGCTGGTTGATGATAATGAGCACGACCGGATGCTCTATAAGCGCTACCTGAAGGCTCATCCGGGCGAAGAATCGATGGAGTTGCACGAAGCCTCTTCGGGAGAGGAAGGGCTGGCGATGTTTGCCGCTCTGCGGCCCGACTGCGTGCTGCTCGACCACAGCCTGCAGGATACCGACGGCCTGAGCCTGCTCGCCGACTTGCAGCGGCTTACTCCGCCCAATTCGCTGTGCGCCATCATGATAACGGGTAGCGGCAGCGAGTCATTGGCCGTGCGCGCCCTCAACAATGGCGCGCTCGACTACCTCATGAAGCAGCACTTCGACCGCGAGCTGCTGCACAAAACGGTGCGCCACGCCATCGAAAAAAACGAGTGGCGGCAGTACCAGGCCAACTACCACCGCGAGCTGCAAGCCGCCAACCAGCAGCTGGCCCGCACCAACGCCGACCTCGACAACTTCGTGTACGCCGCCAGCCACGACCTGCGCCAGCCGGTAAACAACCTGCGCGGCTTGTTTGAGGAAATCCGCCGTGCGGCCTCCTTCGCCGACCCGAGCGATGCCCAGCTGCTGCCCTTCATGGACAAGGCCATTCAGGCCCTGAGCACCACCATCGACGACCTGGCCACCGTGGTGCAGGAGCACCGCCAGCCTACCACCCAGGCCCCCGAGCCCGTGGCCCTGGCCGACCTGGCTGCCGACGTGCTGGCCGTGCTGCACCCCCAGATAGCGGCCACAAAAGCCGACATTACGCTCGATTTCAGCGAGGTGCCCGAGGTGCCCTACGTGCGCAGCAACCTGCGCACCATCTTGCTCAACCTGGTGGCCAACGCCCTGAAATACCGCCGGCCCGACCACCCGCCGCAGGTGCGGCTGCGCATTTCGGGCGCGGCCAGCCAGCCGGTACTCGAAGTGCAGGACAACGGCCTGGGCATCGACCTGGCCACGCATGGGCAGGAATTGTTTCAGCTGTTTCGGCGCTTTCACCCGCACGCGGCCGAGGGCACGGGCGTGGGGTTGTTTTTGGTAAACCGGCTGGTGCAGGCCCAGGGCGGCCACATTGAAGTAGAAAGTGAGGCAGGCCAGGGCACGCTATTTCGGGTATTTTTGGCCGCCGCGAGCTAGCGTCGACTTTCAGTGCACGCAGCGAAGGGGTTAATAGACACGCGGTATTAGCTGCGTACTCGCCGAGTCCACGCTCCAGCTTCTTATTTTTGGGGATGCGCAAAATTTGGCAACGGGGACTGATGTGGCTGGGCGGCGGGCTGCTGCTGGCCGCCTTTTTGGCCTTGGCCCTCGACCGGCTTTTTCCGCTGCCGCTCGCCCCGCAGTACTCGCCGCTGGTGCTGGCCGCCGATGGCAGCGTGCTGCACGCCTACCTCAACCCCACCCAGAAGTGGCGGATGAAAACCGAGCTGCCCGAGATAACGCCCGCCCTGCAAACGGCCATTATCGCCAAAGAAGACCGGTATTTTCGCTACCACTTCGGCGTGAACCCGCTGGCGATAGCGCAGGCGGCGGGGCGCAATATTTTCCGCAGAGGGCGCACCACCGGGGCCAGCACCATCACCATGCAGGTGGCCCGGCTGCTGGAGCCCAAAGAGCGCACGTTCGGCAACAAGCTGCTCGAAATGCTGCGCGCCACGCAGCTGGAGGCGCACTACAACAAAGCCGAAATCCTGCAATTATACCTCAACCTGGTGCCCTACGGCAGCAACATTGAGGGCGTGAAGTCGGCGGCGCTGCTCTACTTTCAGCAGCCGCCGCACTACCTCTCGCTGGCCCAAACCGTGACGCTGGCCATCATTCCGAACCGACCGGGCGGGCTGCGGCTGGGCAAGAATAACGCGCAGATTTTGGCGGAGCGCAACCGCTGGCTGCGGTATTTTGGGCAAGAGAAGCTGTTTCCGGCCCAGGACATCGCCGACGCCCTGCTGGAGCCGCTGGAGGCCCGGCGCCACGCCGCGCCCACGCTGGCACCGCACCTGGCGCGGCGGCTGGTGCGGGCGCAGTCCGGCACGCCGCTCATCCACAGCACCTTGCGGCCCGCTACCCAGGCCAAGGCCGAGGACCTGGCCCGCAACTACGTGCGCCGGCTGGGCACGCTGGGCATTTCGCAGGCCTCGGTGCTGGTCGTGAATAACCGCACGCACGCCGTGGAGGCCTACGTGGGCTCGGTCGATTTTCAGGACGCCGCCGCGCTGGGGCAGGTCGATGGCGTGCAGGCCATTCGCTCGCCCGGCTCCACGCTCAAGCCGCTGCTCTACGGCCTGGCCCTCGACCGCGGCCTGCTCACGCCCAAGACCGTGCTGCCCGACGTACCCACCAATTTCCAGGGTTTTCGGCCCGAAAACTTCGACAAGCACTGCCTGGGCGAGGTGACCATGGAGCGCGCCCTCACCTACTCGCTCAACATCCCGGCCGTGCGCGTTTTGTCCGAAGTCGGGGTGCCCAGCTTCACCAGCACGTTGCGGCAGGCGGGTTTTCGGCAGGTGGCGCGCGATGCGCCCCGGCTGGGCTTGAGCACCATTTTGGGCGGCTGCGGCGCCACGCTGGAAGAACTGACGGGGCTGTACGCGGCCGTGGCGAATGACGGGAGGTATGCGCCAGTGGCGCTTACCTCCCGAAACCCCTCCGGGGCTGGCACCCGCATCATCTCCCAAGCCGCCGCCTTCCTCCTCACCGACATCCTGGCCCAGCGCACCCGGCCCGACCTGCCCGTAGATGCCGCCAGCAGCCGCCACCTGCCACGCATTGCCTGGAAAACCGGCACCAGCTACGGCCGCCGCGATGCCTGGAGCATTGGCTATAATAAAGACTACACCATCGGCGTGTGGGTGGGCAATTTCAGCGGGCAGGGCAGCCCGGCCCTCACGGGGGCCGATGTGGCGTCGCCGCTGCTGTTCGACTTGTTCAACGCGCTGGCCTACAACTCCAGCAACGAGTGGTTTGCGCCGCCCGCCAGCCTCGATTTTCGGCTCGTTTGCGCCGAAACCGGGCTGGTGCCCGGCGAGCATTGCGCCAACCAACTCATTGACTATTACTTACCCGGCGCGTCGACTAGCCGGCGCTGCCAGCACCAGCAAGAAGTACTGGTGTCGGCCGATGGCGCATACAGCTACTGCCGGGCCTGCGCCCCGGCCGCTGGCTACCGGCGCGCATTGTACCCTAATGTGCTGCCTGAAGTGCTGGCCTACCGCGAGGCCCAAGGCCAGCCCACCCGCCGCCTGCCCCCCCACAACCCCGATTGCCGCCTGGTGCGCGGCACGTCGGCCGACAGCCCCGAGGCCGCGCCGCTGCTGGCCATCACCTCGCCGGCCGCCCACGCCGAGTACGTGCTCGACGCCGCCGACCAGCAGCTACTACTGAGCTGCGCCGCCGCTGGCGAGGTGCGCCAGGTGTACTGGTACGTAAATGACCAGTTTCTACGCGCCGCAAAAGCCACGGAGCGCGTGTTTTTCCGGCCACCGCTGGGCGAAGTCAAAATATCCTGCGCCGACGACCATGGCCGCAACGTGGATGTACGCGTGCTGGTGCGCCGGCTGTAGCGGCCATCCTCACCTGCGGTATCCCCCTGCCCCGGTGCTCACCTACCGGCGCCTGGCGCTTTCGGAGTTGCACTCCGAAAGTAATAGGACGGGGAGTTGTGCTCCCCAACATGCGGACGGCACAACCTGAAAAATGCGTTAGAAAGAGCGGCACGCAAAGCCTAAACCACTAGCGGCTTGCATATTCTCTGCGTCAAGGTTGTGTTATTATTCGCAAACCACTTGCGGCTCGCCCACGTACTTGGCACAGTGCTTGCAAACTCCTCCGCAGGTTACGGTCACTTCTTTCCCCTTCCCACTACTCTTCCCATGAAACGCACATCCTGGTTATTTCTGATTCCGGTGCTGCTGCTCAGCGTATTCGCTAGCTACTCGGCCCAGGCGCAGCAGCGCAAAGGCTGGAGCCCGCAGGGCAAAGGCGCGGCCATTGGCGGCGCGGCCGGCATTTTGGGCGGCGCCCTCATCAACAAGCGCAACCGGGCCGTGGGTGGCCTTATCGGCGGGGCGGCCGGCGCGGGCATCGGCTACGGCGTAGGCAAGCACATCGACAATAAGCGTAAAAAAGCCGCCGCCCTGGCTGCCGAGCGCGCCGCCGCCAACCAGCGCATCGCCGCCGCCAACGCCCGCGCCGCCTCGGCCGAGCGCACGGCCGCCGAAGCTCGCCAGCTCGCGGCCGAGCGCAACGCCGCCGCTCGCCCGGCCATGGGCGTAGCTACCGCCGCCACGGCCGCTGGGGCCGGGGTGGTTGCTGCCCAGGCCTTTGCGCCCTCCACGCCGCCCAGCACGGTTATCGCCGCGGGCTACCTGCCCAATACCCAGTATGGACAGGCCGGCACGGCCTACCCCAGCTCGCCGGTGCTGCGCAAAAGCTGGTAAGCCGCTGGTAGTTTGGCTAACTTAGAAAAACCCAGGCCCGGCGGCCTGGGTTTTTCGCACTTCACGCGTTCCTTAATTCTCCCAAAACCCTTTTTTATGAAGTTCTACCTGCCTATGGTTTGCGCGGCCGCCTTTTTGGCCTCGTGTGGCAACAGTGCCGACAAAGCCACCGCCAGCGACGCGGCCCCCGCCGCGGCCACCAGCGCGAGCGCGGCCGACCTCGACCAGCAGTTTCTCAGCGCCTGGAATAGCAAGGATGCCGCCAAGGCCTCGGCCCTGCTCGCCGACGACGTGCAGTTTTTGCAGGGCGAAACGCGCTTCAGCGGCAAGTCGGAAGTAACCAACAAGTGGATTACGCCCACCATCAACACCATTTCGAGCCTCAAGACCAGCGTCGTGAGCTCGGGCAACGACGCAAATATGGCGTATGAGGCCGGTACTTTCTCGGTCGATGTGCTGCCCACGGCCACCGATAATACCTCGGGTATTGGCGAAGGCAACTTCGTATTTCTTTGGAAAAAGGGCGCCGACGGCGCCTGGAAACTCAGCTACGCGCAGCTCGAAGACCTGCCCGTGCAGGTGAAGAAATAGTGTAATTCCCAGGAACATTTGCCCGGCTTGCGGCTTATTAGGTTTCGATTCCCGTTAAGGGTGGCCTTGTAAGCGAAAGTGATGTTGAGCAAACGAATACGTTACCCCCACCGGCTGGCCCGGCTCCGAAAGTTGCGGGGCGGGTTAGCCGGTCTTTTTATGTACTTGGCTGCCAGCTTGGTATTGGGCCAGGTAGCCCAGGCCCAGGCGCCGGGCGCGCCGGCGTCGCAGCCCATTCCCAGCAATGCCTCGCTGCCGCAGTGCATCGATTTTGCCCTGCGCAACCAGCCGCTGGTGCGGCAGTCGCAGCTCGACGAGGAGATTGGCGAGCGCAACATCCGCATCGGGCTGTCGGGGTGGCTGCCGCAGGTGAATGGCACGGGCATCTACACCCGCAACATTCAGCTCCAAACCACGGTTTTTCCGGACCTCACCAACCCCGGCGGGCCGCAGCAGGTCATCCGCATTGGCCTCCGAAACACCTCGACGCTGGGCGTGGCGGCCAGCCAGCTGCTGTTCAGCAACGACGTGCTGCGGGCGGCGCGCTCGGTGCGGCCCACCCGGCTGGTGTACCAGCAAACCACCACGGCCAACAAGATTGACGTGGTAACGAACGTGAGCAAAGCGTTTTATAACATTTTGCTGACGGAAAAGCAGCTCGATATTCTGCAAGAAGCCATTCAGCGCCAGGAGCGGCAGGTGAAGGACTCGAAGGCGCGCCTCGACGTGGGCCTGGTCGATAAAACCGACTACCTGCGCGCCTCGGTGTCGCTGCGCAATGCCTACGCGCAGCACCGCGCCACCGCCGCCACGCTGCCCGGCCTCTACTCCAACCTCAAGCAGCTGATGGGCCTGGGCCCCGAAAAGCCGCTGGCGCTGCAATACGACACGCTGCAAATGGTGCGCGAAACTCAGCTCGACACTACCGAGCAGTTGGTGCCCGAGCGCCGCATCGAAATTCAGCAGCTCCAGACGCAGAAGCGTTTGCAAAGCATTACCATCGACTACTACCGCTACGGTTTTTTGCCCACGTTGTCAAGCTTTTACAACTACAACCGGGTGTACCAGAATAACGAGTTTTCGGAGCTTTACAAAACGGCTTACCCCAACCAGCAGGCCGGGGCGCAGTTTGCGCTGCCGCTGTTTACGGGCCTGCGGCGGATTCAGAACCTGAAAATCGCCCGCTTGCAGGATGAGCGGCTCGACCTCGACTTGTTTGATGTCCGCAACCAGATTACCACCGAGTACGACCAGGCGATGGGCGTGTACAAGGGCGCGCTGAGCCAGCTCAACGCCTTGCAGCTCAACCTCGACGATGCCAAGGAAGTGTACCGCGTCATCAACCTCCAGTACCGCGAGTGCATCAAGACTTTTTTGGAGCTGACCATCGCCGAGGCCGACTTGCGCACGGCGCAGCTTAATTATTACAACGCCTTGTTTAACGTGCTGTCCAGCAAGCTGGACGTGCAGCGGGCTTTGGGCAATATTACGTTCAACCAGTGAGACATTTTACCCTGAAAACTGCCCGCCAGCTCGCCCCCGCCCTTGCGCTGGCGGGGCTGCTGGCCGCCTGCGGCAAGAAAGAAGAAGCCAAGCAAGCCGGCCCGCCGCCCGCCACGCCTGTGGCCGTGTACAAGGTGCAGGCCGAAAAAGTAGTGAGCGCCGACTCGTACCCCGCCACCGTGGTGCCGCTGAATGAAGTGCAGCTACTGGCCGAGGTAACTGGCTACCTGACCGATATTTACGTGCAGGATGGCCAAAAGGTAACCAAGGGCCAGAAGCTCTACGCCATCGACCGCACGCGCTACGCCGCCGCCGCCGACCAGGGCCGCGCCCAGCTGCAAGTGGCCCGCACCAACTACGTGCGGGTAGCCAAAGACGCCGAGCGCTACCAGCGCCTGGCCGCGCAGGATGCCATTGCCCTTCAGCAAGTTGATATCTCCAAAGCCGACGTAGCCAATGCCTTGTCGCAGATAGCGGCGGCCCAGGCCTCGCTGCGCAGCCTGGAGTTGGACGTGCGCCACTCCGTGATTACGGCGCCGCTCACGGGCACCATCGGCATCGCGCAGGTGAAGCTCGGGGCGCTCGTGACGCAGGGGCAGACGCTGCTTAACACCGTGTCGGCCGAAGACCCGATTGCGGTAGATGTAAACATTGGCGAGCAGGATATTGTCCGCTTTACCAAGCTGCAACAGGCTAAGAGCGTGCGGCAAGACTCGATTTTTACGCTGCAAGTACCCGGTGGCCAAACCTATAAGCTACCCGGCAAAATCGTGACCATCGACCGCGCCGTAGACCCGCAGACCGGCACGCTGAAGGTGCGCGTGCAGTTCCCCAACCCGCGCCGCCTGCTGAAAGCCGGCATGAACACCAGCCTACGCGTGCTCAACCAGGATACCGGCGAGCAACTCGTGATTCCGGCCCGCGCCGTAACCGAGCAAATGGGCGAGTTCTACGTGTACGTGGTGGGCGACAGCAGCAAGGTATCGCAGCGCAAAGTACTGACCGGCACCAAAGTAAAAGACAAAGTAGTGGTGCGCCAGGGCCTGAAAGCCGGCGAAACCATCGTAAGCGACGGCATTCAGAACCTGCACGAAGGGTCTAAGATTCAAGTCGGCGACCCGACCAAGCCGGCGGGCGCGCAGGGCGCTGGAGCAGTTGGCGCAGGCTCAGGCGCTGGTAAGTAGCCTCTAAACATGTCCGTCATGCTGAGCGGAGCGGAGCGCAGTCGAAGCATCTCTATCGGGTAAGTAACCTCTAACGCCAGCAATGAAGCGGTAGAGATGCTTCGACTGCACTGCGCTCCGCTCAGCATGACACTTTACTTAAATTCTATCCTCTCCTGAATGATATCTGACGTTTTTATCCGAAGGCCGGTCACGGCCATCGTCGTATCGATAGTGCTGGTGCTGGTGGGGCTGCTGGCGCTGCGCAGCCTGCCCATCAGCCAGTACCCCGATATTTCGCCGCCCGTGGTGCAGATTTCGGGCAGCTACACCGGGGCCGACGCCCTCACGGTAGAGCAAACCGTGCTCACGCCCATCGAAACGCAGGTAAACGGCACGCCGGGTATGGCCTACCTGTCGTCGAACGCGACGAGCGACGGGCGTATCTCGTCCAACGTGACGTTTGAGATTGGCACCAACGTGGACATTGCGACGCTCGACGTGCAAAACCGCGTGAGCGTGGCCCAGCCGCAGCTGCCCGACGAGGTGAAACGCCTGGGCCTCACGGTGAAAAAGCGGAACCCCACCATCTTGATGGTAGCCGCGCTGACCTCGCCCAAGCGCACCCACGACATCAAGTTTCTGGACAACTACACCAACATCTACGTCCGCGACGCGCTCTTGCGCGTGAAGGGCGTGGGCGACGTGCAAAGCATTGGCCAGGATTTTAGTATGCGCGTCTGGCTCAAGCCCGACCGCCTGGCCCAACTCAATCTGAGCGCTACCGATGTGACGAATGCCCTGCGCGAGCAAAACGTGCAGGTGGCGGCCGGCGCCGTGGGCTCGGCCCCGCAATATGGCTCACAAGCCTTTGAGTACACGCTCTTTGTAAACGGCCGCCTGAGCAAGGTAGAGGAGTTTGAGAACATCATCGTGCGCACCAAGCCCGAAGACGGCTCGGTCGTTTACCTCAAAGACGTGGCCCGCGTGCAGCTCGGCAGCTTCGACTACTCGCGGGCTTCATTTGTGAACGGCGCGCCAGCTACCCTGCTGCTTATCAACCAGGTACCGGGCGGCAACGCCCTCGAAACCGCCGAAGGCGTATACGCCGCCCTCAACCAGCTCAAGGCCAAATTCCCGCCCGATGTGGCCTACAGCGTGCCGTTCGAGTCGGTAACGGTGGTGAAAGTTTCCATCAACGAGGTGGTGCACACGCTGGGCGAGGCCCTGCTGCTGGTTACTATCGTGGTGTTCGTGTTCCTGCAAAGCTGGCGCGCCACGCTCATTCCGGTGCTGGCGGTGCCGGTGGCCATCATCGGCACGTTTATCGTGTTTTTGCCGCTTGGCTTTACCATTAACACACTGACGCTCTTTGGCTTCGTGCTCGCCATTGGCATCGTGGTCGATGATGCCATCGTGGTGGTCGAGGCCGTGCAGCACTACATCGATACCGAGAAAATATCGGCGCGCGAAGCCACCGAAAAGGCCATGAAAGACATCACGGCCCCGGTTATCGCCATTGCCCTGATTTTGGCGGCGGTGTTCGTGCCGGTGGGCTTCATTCCGGGCATTGTGGGCAAGCTCTACCAGCAGTTCGCCATCACCATTGCCATTTCGGTGGTATTGTCGGCTTTTGTGGCCCTGTCGCTCACGCCGGCGCTTACCTCGCTGCTGATGCGGCCCACCGAGCAAACGGCCGACTCGAAGGGCATCAACAAGCTGTTTTACAAGTTCAACCAGTGGTTTGAGCGCGTTACCAAGTCGTATGCCAACGGCGTGAAGCGGGCCTTGCGCTTCGCCCCGCTGGTGGGTATTATGTTGCTGGCCGTGTATGGTGGCACCTACGGGCTGTTCCGCACCAAGCCGTCGGGCTTTATTCCTACTGAGGATGAGGGCCGGCTATTTATCTCGGTCGAGCTGCCGCAGGGCGCGGCCAGCACGCGCACCAAGGTCATCATGGACCAGATGGCCACGATTATTAAGCAGGAAGTGCCGGCCATTCGCAGCGCCTCGGGCATCAGCGGGCTGAACGCGCTGAACTTCTCCTTTAAGTCGAGCAGCGGCACGTTCTTCATCCAGATGAAGCCCTGGGACGACCGCAAGGAGGAAGCGCAGCAGCTCTACGGCGTGATTGCGCAGCTGCAAAAGGAATTTTCGGTGATAAAAGGCGCCAACATCGTGGTGGTGCCGCCGCCCGCCATTCCGGGCCTCGGCAACACGGGCGGCTTCAGCTTTATGCTGGAGCAGCGCGAAAGCTCGACCGATATCAAGGCCTTTGAAGCCACCGTGAACAAGTTTGTGGGCGCCGTGAACCAGCGCCCCGAAATAGCGCGCGCCTACACCTTCTTCACGGCCAAAACCCCTGGCTACCAGCTCACCGTGAACCGACAGCAGGCCAAAAAGCTGGGCGTGCCGCTCACGAATGTGTTCAATACGCTCTCGACCTACATGGGCAGCACCTACATCAACGACTTCACCAAGTACGGGCGCAACTTTAGGGTAGTGGCCCAGGCCGACACTTTTTACCGCAAGGATGTGTCGTCGCTGAACTCGTTTTACGTGCTCAACCAGCAGGGCCAGCAGGTGCCGCTGAGCTCGCTCGTGACCTACAAGCTGGTCGAAAACGCGCCGCTCATCTCGCACTACAACCTGTTTCGCTCGGCCGAAATCAACGGCGACGCCAAGCCGGGCTTTAGCTCGGGCCAGGCCATTACGGCGTTGCAAGAGGTGGCCGCCCAAACGCTGCCCGCCGACTACGGCTACGACTTTTCGGGCCTGAGCCGCGAGGAAATCAGCTCGGGCAACAGCACGATTATCATCTTTGGGCTCTCGATTTTGTTTGTGTTCCTGCTGCTGGCGGCGCTTTACGAAAGCTGGTCGGTGCCGTTTTCGGTGCTGCTGTCGGTGCCGCTGGGCATTTTTGGGGCCATCTTGGCGCTCACGCTGGTGCCCAAGCTCACCAACAACGTGTATGCCCAAATTGGCATGATTACGCTCATCGGCCTGGCAGCCAAAAACGCCATTCTGATTGTGGAATTTGCTAAGGAGCGGGTAGACTGGGGCATGCCCGTGCTGGATGCCACGATGGAGGCTGTGACCTTGCGCCTGCGGCCGATTATTATGACCTCGCTGGCCTTTATCCTGGGCGTGCTGCCGCTGGCCTTTGCCTCGGGCGCGGGCGCGGTGTCGCGCCAAACCATCGGCTGGACCGTGACGGGCGGGATGCTGGCGGCCACCTTTTTAGCCATCTTCGCCGTGCCGGTGCTGTTCCTGAACATCACTAAGCTGGCCTACGGCAAGAAAAAGCTCGCCGAAATGGAAGCCAACTACAAGCCCGAAGAACACGGCCACCAAGGCCACGGCGCGCAGGGCAAAAGCACGCCCCCCGCCGGCCCATCGGAAGCCAACGTGAACGACAAGGAAACCGAAGAGCGCAAGCGCAAAGATGAGACGCCGCCGGAGCTGGGCACGTAGGGCTTATTAGACACAGGCTTAAAAACGTTTGTCATGCTGAACGCAGTGAAGCATGACAAACGTTTTTAAGCCTGTGTCTAATAAGCAGCCTCACGCCTCCACCGGGTACTCGTCGCCTGCGAAGACCGGAGCCATGTCCTGCTCTTCGGCTTCTGTAAATAGCCGCGAGCGGATGAGAAACCGCACTCCCAGCGGAATTTCCAGCGAAAAGCTGGCGCCCCGGCCCTTCACCACATCTACCGTGAGCTGGGTGTGTTTCCAGTACTCAAACTGGCTGGCGCTCATGAAGAAATCGCAGCCGTGGATGCGGCCCAGCCACACATCGTTGGCGCCCACTCGAAACTCACCCTTGGCAAAGCACATCGGCGACGAGCCGTCGCAGCACCCGCCGCTCTGGTGAAACATGAGCGGCCCGTGCTCGTCGCGCAGCAGGTCGATGGTGGCTTCGGCGGCTTGGGTGCAGAGGACGCGGGCGGTAGACATAGGGCAAAGATTGGATACTAATAACGTTTGTCATGCTGAGCGCAGCGCAGCGGAGTCGAAGCATCTCTACCGCACCGTTGAACGGTTTGGATGAATCGATAAAGATGCTTCGACTCCGCTGCGCTGCGCTCAGCATGACCATTAGTAATTGACTAACAGCCTACTAAAAGAATCCCAACGGCTTCTCACTGTAGCTAATCAGCATGTTCTTGTTCTGCCGGTAGTGCGCGAGCATCATCTTGTGGTTTTCGCGCCCGAAGCCCGAGGCCTTGTAGCCGCCAAACGGCGCGCCGGCCGGGTAGTCGTGGTAGCAATTAACCCACACGCGGCCGGCCTCGATGGCGCGGGGCACCATGTACAGCTCGTGGGCGTCGCGCGTCCACACGCCCGCACCGAGGCCGTAGAGCGTATCGTTGGCGATTTCGATGGCTTCTTCCACGGTCTTGAAAGTCGTGACCGACACCACCGGACCGAATATTTCCTCCTGGAAAATCCGCATCTTATTGTGGCCCCGGAACATGGTAGGCTGGATGTAGTAGCCCTCGCCCAGCGCGCCGTCTTCCTGGCTGTAGGCCTCGCCGCCGGTTAGCACCTCAGCACCTTCGGCCTTGCCGATTTCGAGGTAGCTCAGGATTTTCTCAAACTGGTCGTTCGAAGCCTGCGCGCCCATCATGGTATTCATATCGAGCGGGTTGCCGAGCTTAATGGCTTTCACGCGCTCGATGACGCGGGCGATAAACTCGTCGTAGATGTCTTCCTGAATCAGCATCCGCGAGGGGCAGGTGCAGATTTCGCCTTGGTTCAGGGCGAACATCACGGCGCCTTCGATGGCTTTGTCGAGGAAGTCGTCGTCGGCATCCATCACACTCTTGAAGAAAATGTTGGGCGACTTGCCGCCCAGCTCCATTGTCACCGGAATCAGGTTTTCGGCGGCGTACTGCATAATGAGGCGGCCGGTAGTCGTCTCGCCCGTGAAGCTAGCCTTGTGGATGCGCGGCGACGAGGCCAGCGGCTTGCCGGCTTCGAGGCCGAAGCCGTTGACCACGTTCACCACCCCGGCCGGGATGAGGTCGCCAATCAACTCCATCAGCACCATAATGCTGGCGGGCGTTTGCTCAGCGGGCTTCATCACCACGCAGCAGCCAGCGGCCATTGCGGGCGCGAGCTTCCAGGTGGCCATCAGCAGCGGAAAGTTCCAGGGAATAATCTGACCCACCACGCCCAGCGGCTCCTGAATATTGAGCGATACAGTACTGTTGTTCAGCTCGGTGGCGCTACCTTCCTCGGCCCGAATAACGCTGGCAAAGTAGCGGAAGTGGTCGACTACCAGCGGCAGGTCGGCGTAGGTGGTTTCGCGGATGGCCTTGCCATTCTCCACGCACTCCACGGCCGCCAAAAAGGGCAGGTTTTCCTCGATGCGGTTGGCGATTTTGTTGAGAATGTTGCTGCGCTCGGTGGCCGAGGTTTTGCCCCAGGTCTTGAACGCTTCGTGAGCCGCGTCGAGGGCAAGGTCAATGTCCTCCTTGGTCGAGCGGGCTACCTTGGTGAACACCTTACCGTCGATGGGCGACGGGTTGTCGAAATACTGGCCCTTCACGGGGGCTACCCATTTGCCGCCGATGAAGTTGTCGTAGTGGTTTTTGAACTGCGGGCGGGCCACCAGCGTGGTGGGCGCTTCAAGAACTTCGGCCATGATGAGGTGGGATTAGTGGAAAGGGTAAGGAACAAGGCAAAAGTGGGCAGCAGACGGGGTAGCCCGGCTGTGGTATTGTCGCAAAAAATATCGAAATTGCCGCAAGTTAAAGTGAGTACTTACTCATGTATAAATCGTTTGTAAACACGCCTGTCATGCTGAGTTCCGCTCAGCATGACAGGCGTGTTTAGCTGCCCTTCTATTCTCCCCCACCCCATGTCTACCCGCGTTCACTTGCCCGCCGCCGTGCCACCGCTGGCGCTGGAGCGGCTACACTCGCTGGTTGAAAACCGCACGGTTTTCGCCCTCGATGCTTTCGAGCTAAGCATTTTTGAGACGCACCGCGCCGCCCACCGCGTGCCGCTGCGCCTGGCTGGGCTGTCGCTCACGACCATGCTGCGGGGCAAGAAGGTGATGCACCTGCCCGGCCGCCCAGCCTTCGACTACCTGCCCGGCGAGTCGGTGGTAGTGGGCGAGGATGAGCTGATGGAAATCGACTTTCCCGACGCCTGCCTGTGCCAGCCTACGCAGTGCCTGGCCGTGGCCATTGCGCCCGACACCATCCGCCAAACCGTTGACCTACTGAACGAGCGCTACCCCAAAGCCGAGCCCGCGCAGCCCTGGGCGCTGGCCGGCCCCGACTTTGCCCACCTCACCAACACCCCCGAGCTGACGGGCACGCTGGAGCGCCTGGTGGCCGTGTCGCGCACCACCGACGCGGCCAAGGACGTACTCGCCGGCTTCACCCTGCAAGAGTTGCTGGTGCGCCTAATGCAGACCCAAGCGCGGCAGCTCATTTTTCAGGACTACTCCAAGCATCTCACCACGCACCCCTTCGCGGCGGTGGTGCACTACATCCGGCAGCACCTCACCGAGCAGTTGTCGGTAGAGAAGCTGAGCGCCGTGGCGTGCATGAGCAAAGCCACGTTTTTTCGACTTTTTAAGCGCGAGTTTGGCCTCACGCCGGTCGAGTACATCGTGCGCGAGCGGCTGGCCGAAGCCAAGCGCCTGCTGCGCCACCCGCTGGCCACCGTGGCCGAGGTGTGCCTGCGGGCGGGCTTCAATAACTTGTCGTATTTCCAGGCTTTATTCAAAAAATCCGAAGGCCTGACGCCGGGCGCGTACAAAAAGCAGCACTCGGCGTAGCTTGGACGCTGCGAGTCCGAGCGCGAGCGTAGCGAGCATCCTGCGTCTAGCTACGTACTGGTTCGGCCGCTCTACCGTAGATGCAAGTTGCGTTCGCACTCAGGCTCGCAGCGCCCAAGCTACACCGAATGGCAACCTTCCCAGGCTGGTACGGGTTTTAGCCCCCTATGCCAGATACGCTTCCGCTTGCCCCAGCCCCCAGCCGCACCGCTACTCCACCCCAGCAGCTCGATGCCGCGCTGGTTTGGCTCATGGCCCTCACCTGCGGGCTGGTAGTGGCCAATATCTACTACAATCAGCCGCTGCTGGCGGCTATCGGCCGCACGTTTCACATCACCGATAGCCGCGCCAGCCTCGTGGCTACGGCCACGCAGGTGGGCTACACGCTGGGCATGGTGCTGGTAGTGCCGCTGGGCGATATGCTAGAGCGAAAAAGCCTTATTTTATGGATGTTGGGCGCAGCCGCCGTTTGCCTGGGCGCGGCGGCCTTCGCCCCCTCGTTTGCCCTGCTGGCGGTGGCGAGCGTGCTCATCGGCATTTGCTCGTCGGTGCCGCAGCTGCTGCTGCCCATGGCCGCCACCCTGGCCCCCGAGGCCGACCGCGGCCGCATCGTGGGCCGCGTGATGAGCGGCTTGCTCATCGGCATTCTGCTCTCACGCACCGCGAGCGGCTACGTGGGCGCGCACCTGGGCTGGCGCGTGGTATTTGAGGGCGCGGCCGGCCTGATGCTGGCGCTGGCCGCGCTGCTGGCCTGGCGCCTGCCCCGCAGCCGACCCGCTTTTCAGGGCACCTACGCTTCGCTGATGGGCTCGCTCCTCACGCTCACCCGCGAGCTACCCACCCTGCGGCGCTCGGCGCTGGTGGGGGGCGCTATTTTTGCTTCGTTCAGCGTTTTCTGGACTACGCTGACTTTTTACCTGGCTGGCCCGGTCTACCACTACGGCAGCGATGTAGCCGGCTTTTTTGGCCTGATAGGTGCCTTGGGTGCCCTGGCCGCGCCGCTGGCCGGCAAGGTGGCCGATACGCGCGGGCCGCGCTACGCCCTCACGGTGGGCATCGCGCTGGCGCTGGTGGCCTACGTGCTGCTGGGCGTGGGCGGCGGCTACCTGGCCGGGCTGGTGCTGGGCGTTATTCTGCTCGATGTGGGCGTGCAGTCGGCCCACATCTCCAACCAGACGCTGGTATTTTCGCTGCGCCCCGAGGCCCGCAGCCGCCTCAATACAGTGTACATGACGGGCTATTTCACGGGCGGCTCGCTGGGCTCGGTGGTGGGTGGCCTGGCTTGGATGCACTACGGCTGGCCGGGCGTGTGCGCCGTGGGCAGCGTTTTGGTGTTGCTGGCGCTGGCCATCCACCGCTACTACCGCCCCCAGGCCTAACCGCAGATTCAAACGGCTTAAACGGATTTCGCAGATACGCCCGCTGCGTGGGCTGACTACTCGAACGCAGGAGGGGCTCCGCCAGCTTCTTAAGGGGGGTGGCCCAAGGCCATCTTGCGTTCGAATAGCCAGCCTGCGCAGCAAGCGTATCTGCGAAATCCGTTTAAGCCGTTTGAATCTGCGGTCTATTTGAGCTTCACGTCGTTCAGCTGCAAGGCCGCCGATTTTTTGCTGGGGCGGCTCACGCCAATTATTTCCTTAGGCCCGAGCCAGGCAGTAAAGTCCTTCACATAAGCCAGTTGCTGGTCGTTGGCCACGTTGAGCTTCAGGCGCTGCGGCGGGCCGAGCACGCCAGTGCGGGCTTGCAGGTGGCGCAGGTACAGGTCCGACTTGCCCCCGATAGTTTCCAGGGTCAGCAGCTGCACCTGCTCGCCAAAAACGGCGGCCCGGAAGCCGATACCCGTGTAGCTGTCCACGGCGGGGGCCACCTGGTCTTTGGGCAAGATGAGGTGCCAGGCCGGCGCCACAAACGAGCCGTAGCCGAACACGTGCAACTCGCGGGCGTGCACCGGCTGGTCGGGGCCGCCTTCCTCGAAGTGCCGCTCCGCGATTATCACCAGGTTTTTATCTTCCGAGAGCAGCATATCGGCCAGGTAAATATCCTCCAGGCGCTTGGCCTGCGCACCCGTCGCCTTGTTGGCCTCGGCCAGGTAGGCCGCCGAAAACGGCAGCTCGGGCGCCATTTTGAGGCGGTTGCTTTCAAAATCGAAACGCACCGCTTTCAAGCTCGTTAGCTCGCCGGTGTTGTAGTTGGCGCACAGCGCGGCGGCATACAGCTGGCCATCGGGCAGGAGGCTGAATTTGGCATCCCGAATGGTAATAGGCTGACCCTCAAACACGCCGCCCATGGGCGCGCCCAGCACGGCCACCGGGGCCGCCGCACCGGGCGCCGCCGCGTAGCGGCGCACCGTGAGGCGGCGCATCCGGTCGCCAATAACGGTTACGTACTGCGTGCCATCGTTAGCGAGCAGGATATTGGGCGAAAAAAACTCGCCCTGGTCGCGGAAATCGTAGGTGCGGTCCAGAATTTTGGTCAGCTTCTGGTCGTAGAGCGTGCCCACGAGGCTGCGGATTTGCGCGTCGCTGGTTTCGTAGCGGTAGGCCAGCAGCCGGGTGCCGTCGGGCGAGAGGCGCACGGCGGGGCGGCGCTCGGTGGCGGCCGCCGACACCAGCACCACGGGGGCACCTTTTTGGCCCCCGGCCAGGCCTACGGGCTGCACGGTCAGGTTCTGGCCGCTTTCGTCGGCGTGGTGCAGCACCACCCAGGCCTGCTCGGCGCTGCGCCCAAAGGCCTCCACGGTTTCGCCGGGCGCGATGGGCAGCGTGGTACTCCACTGCTTCTTAAGGTCGCTAGTGTAGCGCTCCACATTATAGGTGCTGCCGCTCTGGTGGGCCAGTATCACAAAGCCGCTGCCATCGGCCAGGGCCAGGGTTTTGCGCGGCACGCGCTGGTTGTAGCGGTCTTCGCCCTGCTCGGGCAGGTAGCTGAAGGGCACCGACTTCACTTTTTGGGCCAGCGCCCGCTGGCTGGTACCTGCCAGCCCAGCCGCTACCAGCGCTAAGGCAACCACGAAACGACGCATAACTAAAAAATAACAAGCGCTGCCCAACCGGGTAGGCCAGGCCAAAAATACCCCTTTCGGCCCAAGTACGCCGCTAAACCGGGCGCATCGGCAAAGCCAGCGGGCGGCGGCCAGCGGCCGGCCCCGACGCTTGCGGCGCTCGCCCGTTTATTAAGCGCTATTTTTGTAGCACAAATCAGCCCCAGGCGCAACCACGGCCCTATTCTTTCGTTTAATGGCCGCGTTACTACTGGTAGCACGCTACTGCTCTTCTATCCGTCGCCCACCCATTTATTAATTTCCTAAGAATCAAGTAAATTATTCACTAATTCCAGTCGCAGGCACTGCCTGTTTACCTGGGCTCACCTTATGAAATCTTTTGCAAAAATTGGTTTGCTGTTCGCGCTCATCATCACGGGGCGTTATTTGCAACCAGCAGCTTCTCCCGCAGTAGCTACCCACTCCACTACCGCTCCTCGCACGCTGCCGCTGGCCCTGGCCCGCTACACCAACCCTCCCCAAGCCGAGCAAAACCAACACATTCCAGCGCCCCCGCAGCAGCCCAGCGGCTATTTCCTGTAAGTTCTGAAGCGGCCAAATGGCCGCTTTTTTATTGCACTTAGCGGCCAAAAAACTAGCTTATTCGGCTCCAGTTTACGGCCGTAGCCGGCAGGCTCTCGATGTGGCGGCGGATGTTGCCGTGCTCGGGCCGCGTCAGTTCGGGGTCGTCGCTCAGGATGGCCTGGGCGGCGGCCCGGCTTTCGGTCAATATGCGGCCATCCTTGGCGAGGTCGGCGATGAGTAGGTCGAGCACGCCGCTTTGCTGGGTGCCCATGAGGTCGCCGGGGCCGCGCAGCTTCAGGTCGATGTCGGCTATCTCGAAGCCGTTGTTGGTGCGCACCATCGTTTCGAGGCGGGTGCGGCTGTCTT
>JAKONR010000261.1 GCA_022701825.1 Hymenobacteraceae bacterium
AAACGACCAGTTGCCCACGCCGCCGCCCTGCGGGCCGGGGTAGATGTAGTTGATAATCGGGTACTTCTTGGCCGGGTCCAGCGTGGTGGGCGTGAACATCAGGCCGTACAAGTCATCTTTTCCGTCCTGGGCTTTTACCGTGATGGGCGTGGGCGCCTTCCAGCCGGTGGCGGTGAGGCGCGAAATATCGGTTTTCTCCAGCGTCGAAATCAGCTTGCCGTCGGCTGCGCGCAGCACCGTGCTACCCGGCTTGTCGGGCTGCGAGTAGCTATCGACAAAATAGCGGCCCGAGGGCGCGAATGCCACCTGGTGGTTGCCGGGCTCTGGCGTGAGCAACGTCAGGTTTTTGCCGTCGAGCCCGATGCGATAGAGGTGCGTAAAGTACGGGTTTCCGTCCTCGCGGCCATCGGCCAGGAAGTATAGCTGGCGCTTGGCCTCGTCGATTTTCAGCAGTTGCGTCACCACAAAATTGCCCTTCGTAATCTGGCTTTTGGGCTTGCCCGTGGTGGCGTCGTAGAGGTACAAATGGCCCCAGTTGTCGCGCTCCGAATACCAGATAATCTCCTTGCTTTTAGGCAGGTAGTGCCAGTTGATGGCGTGCTGGCCCGACTCGTACTGCGTGGGCACGGTTTCCGAAAATACCTCGCGCACCGCGCCGGTGGTGGCGTCGGCCAGGCGCACTTTCTCTTCCTTGTGGTCGCGCGAGGTAGATACGAAGGCCAGTTGGCGGCCGTCGGCGCTCCAGTCCACATCATCAAAGGTGCCGCTGCTCGAAATATCGTCGGACAGCGAGCCGCGGTGCGCGTCGGGGGCCACTTGCAGGCGGATTACCTTGGGGTTATCGACCTCAATAATCACCCGCTCTATCATCGCAATGTCCTTATCGCCGGGCAGCGGGTACTTCCAGGCTTCCAGCTTGGGGTGGCCTACGTTGGTCGTTACCAAGTACATATCGCCTACCTGGCGCTGGTCCTGGCGGAAGGTGGCGATTTTGCGCGAGTCGGGCGACCACCGCAGAATGGCCTTGTCGCTGTGCGTCCAGCCCGCGTTGTCGGTGGCGTAGCCGTAGTCCTTGGTGCCGTCGGTAGTAAGCTGGGTCGTCTGGTTAGTTTGGGTGTCGCGCACCCACAGGTTGTAATCCTTGATGTAGGCCGCCAATTTGCCATCGGGCGACTCTACTTCGTTCTCCGCATTGGGGCTGCTGGCCGGCGCGGCAGCAGGGCTTAGCTGGCCGCTGGCAAGGTCATAGTGCCAGGTTTTGCCGCTAGCAGTGAAGGTGATAGCCTGCTCATTGGGCGAGAACGTGAAGCTGCGAAACGGCAGCCGCGTGGCTTGTACGGGCTGGCCGCTGGCCGACGCCAGCGCGGTAGCTAGCCGGGCGTGGTCGAAGGCCGGGCGGCGGGTTTTGCGGGCGGGGTCTGCCAGGGCAAATTCGCTGCCCTTGGCGGTGAGCACACGGTACCAAAAGCGGTCGCCCGCGAGCCAGTTGGGCGGGCCCATGCTGCCATCTACCAGCGCCTGGGTATGGTAGCCCATAAAGCGCTCGGCGCGGGCGTAGTCCTGGGCCGTGCGGGCGGGCTGCTGCTGAGCCGAGGCGATGAACGAAACAAACGAAGCTGCCACCAGAGGCAGTAAGCAAGGGCGCATAAGCTGGGCCGAAAACCGGTTGTAAAAGAGAAGAAGGAGGAGGGCCGCAAGGTATTACCAAACCGCCGACCGGCTGGGCGCTCGGCCCCCGCGCAGCCGCTATCGCGCTAAGGATAAGCTGGATGATTGGCGAGCGTAACGCGCAAGGCATGGTAATGAGCTGAACAGGTTTCGGGCCTTTCTTAGAACACGCCAACTATTTAATAGCGTAGGAGTAAAAGACGAACATTCATCATTTTGCCACTCTTTTTCCCCACTTTTCTATGTTTTCTTCTTTCCTTCCCAAGCCCCGCGTGGCGGTGCTTGCCGTGGCTGGCCTGCTTGCCACGGCAAGCCTTAGCCAGTGCGGCATCAGCGAGCAAGTGCAGCAAGCCAAAGCCTTCAAAAACGTGGATGTGCGCCTGGCCTCGGTAGACCAGGCCACCGTGGGCGGCGTCAACGTGCTGAACCTGCGCCAGGCCGGCGACCTCGGCGCTGCCGAGCGGGCGCTGCTCGTAGCCGCTGCCACCGCCGGCAACCTGCCCCTGCGCATGCGCGTGAACCTGGAGTTTCGCAACCCCAACGCCGAAACGGCCGCCCTCAACGAGTTTGACTACATCGCCCTCATCGACGGCAAGGAAGTGGCCAAGGGTCACTCCAATCAGCGCATCGAAGTGCCCGCCAATGGCGGCGTAGCAACGGCCCCGGTAGAAGTGCAAAGCAACCTGCGCGAGGCCTTTGGCGAGCAGTCGGGCGAGAGCCTGGCCAATTTCGCGCTCGGCCTCACCGACCGCGACCGCGAGCCCCTGCGCTTCACGCTCAAGCTCAAGCCCACCTTCATCACCAGCAGCGGCAAGCGCATTTCGCCCCCCGGCTACTCGAAGGTTGAAAAAGAGTTTACCGCTGCCCAGGCCCTCGACGCCGTGAGCCGCCCCGACTCGACGCGCCGCCCCTAGTGGCGCCCACTTGCAGCCAGGTACTGGCTCGCAACTTGTAAAAAGCTAAAGAAGCCCAGTCAATTGCTTGACTGGGCTTCTTTTAGTAGGTGCCGGGCGATGGGGCGCTTGCA
>JAKONR010000274.1 GCA_022701825.1 Hymenobacteraceae bacterium
TGGGTTATGGCGATGACTACGGCAAGGGCAAGCACAAAGACAAAGGCCACGGCAAAGGCCACGGCCACAAATAAGGCGCGCCGGCCGCTGAGTAAAAATACCTGCTTGTCAAGAATGAATAAATAAGCGGGACCCAAAGGCCTCCTATCGCCAGTCGGGCGGTAGGAGGCCTTTTTGGGCCCTTGGCGTAGCCAAGCAAGCGGGCATTTTCGCGGGCTGAAAGCCCGCGCTGCTAGCCCTCGGCCAGCTGCAAGAGCACCTCGTGGTAGGGCCGGCCCAGTACCCGCGCCTTGAGCCAGGCGTAGAAGCTAATAACTTGTAAATCTTCGCGTTCTTCCGACAAAAAAGCCGGGATGCGGGCCACCCGCGCCGCGAAGCCGGGCGTGCGGGCCACGGCCGGGTCGGCGATTATTTCGCGCACAAAACCTAGGAAGCTGAGCACCGCGTGGTACGGCCCGCCGGGCGGCGCGGCGGGCGCGTCGGCCGTGGCCTCGGCGCTCGGAAACTGCTCGTGCAGGCGCCGCTCCACGGCTTTTAGGCGGCTTAGCGCCTGGTCGGGGTTGCCGAGCTCCAGCTGCACCAGCATCTCGCCGAGGTTGTGGTTGAGCAGCCACTCCAGGCCCAGGTTTTGCTCGAGCCAGTGGTCGGTGCGGTCGAGGCTAATGAGTGTCTGGTTGGCTTTGTGAAAGTTGGCCTCGGCAAAATAATGAAAGCTCAGCTGCAAGCGCGCCGTGAGCTGGTCGGCGGGCAGCAGCGGCAGCTTGGCGTGCAGCGCCTCTTCCAGGATGCGGATGCTATCGCGGTTGCGGCGCAAAAAAGCGTAGTTGGCAGCCAGCAAAAACGTGAGCCGCGGCCGCAGCTCGGCAAACTGCTGCCCCGGCGCGGCGGCCAGCACGGCCAGCCCTTGCTCCAGGTACGCCACCGACTCGGCGAAGCGCCGCGAGCGGTACAGCGCGTGCGCCAGCATGTAGAGCAGCCGCAGCTGGTAGCCCCGGTGGGCCGGCGCGAAGCCGTGGCGGCGCTCCATAATCTTATAGCAGCGCTCGATGAAGGGCGCAAACGACGCGAAATCGCCCCGCACCAGCATGGCGTGCCGCGTGATGCTCATGAGCCGGCACAGCAGCGAAGGCGAGCGGGCAAAAGCCTCCTGCAAGTCGTACTCAACCAAGATGTTGCGCAAAATCTCGTCGGCCGGCACCGCGCCGCGGCCGTGCTGCCGGGCTTGGCGCAGGCGCTGGCGCAAGAGGCTGTCGGCAATGGCGGCGCGCTCCTCCTCATCGGCGGCTTTTTTGTTGCGGTGGCGGCGCTCGATAATAGTGTCGAGCAGCTCGGCGTGGGGCGAGCTGGCGTACTGAATCTGGAGATTATATACCGCGTTCAGCGACTCATACTGCTCGTTGTCCTGGGCCAGCTTTTCGGCTTTGCGCAGCAGGTTCCAGGCCAGGCGCGGCACGCCGGCCCCAAACAGGTACTGCGCCAGCGTGAGCTGCCCGCGCACTGAGGTGGCGGCCGTGGCATCGTGCTGGCGCTGGCGCAGCAGCAGAAAATCGGTGAGATAGCGCAGCAGCCGCTTGCGCAGGGCGTAGTAGGCCACGGCGTTGGGCTCGTCGGGGTAGAGCTTGGCGATAAGCGCCTCGGTCTTGTATTCCTTGGGGCTGAGCAGCAGCTCAAGCAGGCGCAGGTCTTGCCGGCCGGTGGCCTTGCGGCGCTGCCACTGAATAAACCGCTCGAGGTCGCGGCGGTCGTCGGGCGCGAGGGTTTGCAGGGTCAGGCGCAGGTCATCCATGAAGAGCGGGTGGGTAGTCGGTGGCCCGAAAATAAGCCCCGCGCCGGCCAACTGCGGCGCCCCCTGAACCCCGTGCAGCTTACTGCCGTACAAAGCGCACAACCCACCTCTTCAACCTTTTTCACTCATGGACGCCAACAACAATAACATCAACGACACCACCGAGCTGCGCGCTCGTGGCAATTGGAATGAAGTAAAAGGCGCTGCCAAGCAGAAGTGGGGCCAGCTCACCGACGACGACCTGACCTACGACGAAGGCAAGCAAGACGAGTGGTTTGGCCGCCTGCAAGAGAAAACGGGCCACGCCATCGACGAAATCAAAGACTGGTTCTCGCAAACCTTCAGCGGCACTTCGGACGACCCCAACCGCCCCTCGAACCGCAGCTAGTTTTTAGCAATCCGATTTTTCCTGTAAAAAGCCCCGCGTCTATTTCGACGCGGGGCTTTTTTTGTGCGGTAAGCGTTAGCTTGCCTCTTCCGCGACTGGCAAGCTAAAGCTTACCCTACATCATCCCCACAAGTCGGCCGCCACGCGGTAGGTGTTGGCGTGGGCCTCCACGATGTCGCTGATTTTTTCGGAGTAGCCGCCGCCCATGCACACCACCGTGGACAGGCCGCGCTGGTGCAGGGCGCTCAGCACCAGCTCGTCGCGGCGGCGGCAGCCGGCCCGCGTGAGGGCCAGGTGGCCGAGCTTGTCGGTGGCCAGCACGTCCACGCCGCTGAGGTAAAACACGAAATCAGGCCGCACCTGCTCGTCGAGCAGGCGCGGCAGCGTGTCGGCCAGCAGGGCCAGGTACTCGTCGTCGCCGAGGCCATCGGGCAGCGGCAGGTCGAGGTCCGACACCTCTTTGCGGCCCGGAAAGTTGCGCGCCCCGTGCATCGAGAACGTGAACACGCGCGGCTCGTGCTGAAAGAGCGCGGCCGTGCCGTTGCCCTGGTGCACGTCGAGGTCGATAATCAGAATCTGGCGCACGTGGGCCGGCTCGTGGGCCAGCAGCCAGTTGGCGGCCACGGCCTGGTCATTGAGCAGGCAAAAGCCTTCGGGGCGGCCCGCGAAAGCGTGGTGCGTGCCCCCCGCGATGTTGAGGGCCACGCCCGCGCCCGCCAGCACCCGCTGCGCGCAGCCGATGGTGCCGCCCAGCAAAGTCATTTCGCGCTCGGCCAGCGCGAGGCTCCACGGAAAGCCGCTGGCCCGCTCCTCGGGCCGCGTCAGCTGGCCGTGCAGCAGGCGGCGCACGTAGTCGGCCTCGTGGGTTAGCAGCACATCGGCGAGCGGCGGCGCGGTGGGCACAAAAAAATCGCTGGCCGTGGCGGTGCCTTCGTGCAGCAGCTGCTCGGGCAGCAGCTCGTACTTGAGCATGGGAAAGCGGTGGCCCGACGGTAGCGGCAGAATGTAGTTGGGCGCGAACGCGATAGTCATGGGCCGGGGCAAAACATAGCTAATCCGTGGGGTTTGGCTATATGGGTAAAATGCAGCAACTTTGGGGGAAATTCCTACCCTATACGATTGGTCGAGTAATTCTGCTGATAGGTCGAATTACTCAATCCGCCTCGTGGTGGTATTCGTACCTTCCTGGTCCTATTCGCGCTGTTATCTACCTCCTTCCCACCCGCTTACCTTTTAGTTATGGCCTCCCCCCGCTCTCTCCCAGCCAAATCGCTGGCTTCTGCCGACCGCCGCTACCGCCGCTCTTCCTTCAATGGGGCCAAGCAGCTCAGCGCCGCCCAGGCCCCCAATCGCCGCATTTTGGTGCTGCTCGGCCTGCTGGCCGTGGCGCTGCTGGCGGCGCTCGCCGTTATCGTGGTCACGCACCTGGGCAGCGGCCAGGAGGCCGCGCTGGTGCCCGGCAGCGCGGCCTACAGCTCGGCTACTCATCCAGCCAGCCATTAGTGAGGCTGCCGAGCACACTGCCGCTTTCCTTGCGGGCGTTGCCGCCGCCGGGCGCCAGCGCCTGAATCAGCTTTTTGACGGGCATCGACTGCATCCAGACGCGGCCGGTGCCGCGCAGCGTGGCTAGCAGCAGCCCTTCGCCGCCGAATATCATCGACTTGAGGCCACCGGCTCGCGCGATGCTGAAATCGATGCTGGGCTCGAAGGCCACCACGCAGCCAGTATCCACGCGCAGCAGCTCGTTATTGAGGCGTTTTTCGATGACGGTGCCGCCCGCGTGCACGAAGGCCTTGCCGTCGCCGGTGAGCTTTTGCAGCATGAAACCCTCGCCGCCAAAAAAGCCGGCCCCGAGCTTTTGGTTGAAGTGCAGGCTGATTTTGGTGCCCCGCGCGGCCGCCAAAAAGCCGTCTTTTTGCACGATGAGGCCGGTGGGCAGCGTGCTTAGGTCGAGCGGAATGATGGTGCCGGGGTACGGGGCCGAAAACGCGACCCGGCTCTTGCCGTAGCTGCCGCGGTGCGTGAAGTGGGTGAGAAACAGGCTCTCGCCGGTGATGAGGCGTGTGCCCGCCGAAAAGAGCTTGCCCATGAGGCCCTGGTCGGGCTCCGAGCCGTCGCCCATCTTGGTTTCGAAGGCAATGGCCTCGTCCATGTACACCATGGCGCCGGCCTCAGCGATTACGGTTTCCTGGGGGTCGAGCTCAATCTCCAGCACCTGGATGTCGGCGCCGAGAATGCGGTAGTCTACGTCGTGCGAGCGCATACTGCAACTGGGGTTTTGGGGTGAGTGGCAAATGTAGGCCGCTGGCTATATCGCCGGGGCGGCGATATACTTACAGGCGCTCGCCGCCGTTTAAGCAAAAAGCCTAACTTCCACGTACCCAAAATGCTTGCTATGCGCTGCTTTTTCCTTGCCCTCATTGCTGGCCTCGGGGCCACGGCCTGCACCACCACCGTGCCTGGCCGCCAGCACGCCGCCTTCTGGCGCACCAATGGCTACGACCACCAGGGCCGCGAGCAGGGCCGCTGGCGCACGTATTTCGACAATAAGAACAAGCAAACCCGCTTTACTACCGGGCGCTACCGCCACGGGCGGCCGGTGGGCCACTGGCGCTACTACACGCAGCTCGGCACCCTCGACCACGAGGAGCGCTACCGCCGCGACTACAGCGACATTACCTTCTACCACCCCAACGGCCAGGTAGCCCAAAAAGGCCGCGCCCGCGTGGCCGACGAGGGTACCATCCTGCACTACTACTGGTTTGGCGAGTGGAAGCGCTTCTCCGAAACCGGCCGCCTGGTTGAGGTCAGCACCTATGAAAAGGGCAAGCAGGTCGCCAGCCACCCAATTCAGGATATGTGAATGAGTGGGTGGATGAGTAGAAAACGAGCGTCATGCTGAGCGCAGCGAAGCATCTCGGCCGCCTCGTCGGCCGGCTTGGAAGAAGCGGTAGAGATGCTTCGCTGCGCTCAGCATGACGCTCGTTTTCCACTCACCCACTCATCCTACAGTTCCGCCCGCGTTTCGGCGGCTTCGTCGGTATCATTGCCGACGTCTTTTTTGCGCTTGGCTTCGCGGCTGGTGCGCTTCATGAAGTCCTCGTCTGATTCTTCGGGTTCCTCGGGGGCTTCGGTGGCCTCGAAGTCGTCGTCTTCGGCGCGGGGCAGGCGAGCGGCCTGGGCGGCGGCTTCGGCCTCGGCCCGGGCGTCTTCGCCAAACTGACCTTCGCGGTTCACGATTTTTTTGTCGCGCACGTGGCGGCCCAAAAACTGGTTTATCTGCTCGATGGAGTAGTTAGACGTTATTTCGCCCAGCGGGTTTACCCCGATTTCGAAGCCTTCCAGCTCCTTGTGCACGCGGGCCTTTTTGTCGGGCTCGGGCGCTTTTTGCTTGGGTTTGGTGGGTTTTTTGGCCATGTCAGCAAGTAGCGAGTAGTAGGTAGCGATTATCAGAAACCTACTACGCAAAAGGCCGCGCCGGAGGTATCCGGCGCGGCCTGGAGCTAGGGCCTAGCAGAGCCAAGGACCTACTCCACGGTGAGGCGGGTGGCCTGGGAGCCGGCCCGCACGATATATACCCCGCCGGGCAGGCCCGCCGGCAAGTCGAGGCGGGCGGTGCCATCGGCAGCGGTGGTGGTAGCGAATACTGCGCGCCCCAAGGCATCAAATACCTGCACCGGCACCTCGGCCGGGGCCCCGGTGAGGGTGGCCGCGCCCTGGGTGGGGTTGGGGAAAACCGACAGACCAACGCTGATATTGACTTCGGCGATGCGCACCGACCGCACCGGCGAGTAGCTAAACGTGCCGTCGAGGTCTACCTGCCGCAGGCGGTAGTAGAGCGTGGTGGCGCCGGCGGGCAGCCGGGTATCGAGATAAGCGTAGGCGTGGGAGGCCGCCGTGGTGCCCTGGGCCGCCACGGCGGTTAGCTTGCCAAACGTGGTGCCATCGGTGCTGCGCTCTACCTCAAAGCGGTCGCTGTTGACTTCCGAGGCCGTGTGCCAGGCCAAGGCCACGGCGCCGATTTGGGCCGTAGCCGTGAAGCTGGTGAGCTGCACCGGCAGCGGCGCGGCGGCCGTGAGGGCCGTAATGCGCAGCTGCCCATCGGTGGCCGTGCTGTCTACGCTGTAGGTGGCCGGGGCCACGAGCGCCCCAGTGGCCACCCACGACGAGCCGCCGCCGCCGCCGCCCGCGTTGCCCATGATGGCCGCCGCGCCGCCGCCGTAGTAGCCGCCGCCACCCCCGCCGAAGCCGCCCTGGCCGCCCATGTTTTCGACGCCGGGAGGGCCGCCACCGCCCACTGTGCGCTGGGTAGCGCCCTGGCCGGGCTTGTTGCCGCTCAGGCCCACGCCATCGCCGCCGTAGGGCGCGCCGCCCGTGCCGCCCTGCGGCGTGGGCGAGTTTATCCAGTCGGTGCCGCCGGCCCCGCCGGCTACCAGCAGGGCATTGCGGGTGGCTAGGTAGTCGCCGGTGCTGCTGCTGGTGCGGCGCAGGTCGGTGGCGCCGCCGCCGCCGCCGGCGCCCCAGCCGCCGCTACCGCCGCCGTTGTAGCTGGTGCGGCCGCTGCCATCGGCCCCCTGCTGGCCCACCACCACGGTCAGGGTTTCGCCGGGCACTACGGCCAGCACGGCCTGCACACGGGCGCCCAGCGAGCGGCCCTGCTGCGTGCTCACGCGCCCGCCCGCCGCGCCCGCCGCCACTACCTCAATGCGGGTGATGCCGGCCGGCACGGTGTAGGCCTGCGGCTGGCCGGTGTAGGTGAAGGTAGTCGTTTGGGCGGCGGCCACCGCCGGCAGCAAGCCAGCTACCAGGGCAGCCACCCCAAGCCATTGTTTTCCTACTGCTAACGCGAATGATAGAGGACGATACATAACGTAATTTTTTATAGCAACCGATAAAAAGCTTAGCTGAAATTGGGGCTTCCCAACCCACGCACCAGGGCTTGGTGGCCTGGGGCCAGGCGCTCGGTGCGGCTAGGTGGCTGGTGGGCTGCCCCCGCCGGGCAGTCGCGCTCCCCGGCAGCGGCACCGTGGGCAAAAGGAGTAGAGATGGGCATAGAATAAGTATGATGGAAAATGCTAACGCATCACAAAGTACCCACGCAAAAATCACATTTTCAAATCAGCCTTAGCACCATTCCAAGCTAAACCCGCTTAACGGGTGTCTAAAAGTACTTTTCTCATAAGAAAAATATTTTTATGGTTGACCTTATAAATCATATAAGGGCCAATAAAGCGTAATTTGAGGCATTTAATCAATTAATAGTGTTTTGCACTACTCCTTTTTTAGATATAATATTTCCTGTTATATAGAAGCACGTTAACTTATTTTTACCCATTCAAAGCAGCCCTGTTTTTTCTTGTTGGTGCAACGTTTTTATTGTAATAATTATATTGCTCACCAAGCCTGCATAAGCTAGCTCGCTACCAGCCTGCCGGGGCGGCCCGGCAACGCGCACCGGCTGCCTGGGGCTTATTTCCCGGTTAGCCCAGCCCGGTTGAGGTGCGGGGCAGACATTCCGTGTAGCCCGCAGGTGGCCCTGTGCTCAAAAGCCGGCCTGGCCCGCCGGTGGCTGCTGCAAGCAGAAGCCAGGGCACAAAAAAGCCCCCCGGCCGCAAGGCCGGGGGGCTTTTTTGTGTGGGCAGGCGCGGGCTAGCCCAGCCGCTCGGTGGCGGCGCGCAGGCGCTGCCCCACTTCGCCCGTACCCAGGATGGCGAGCGTCTCGAAGAGGTCGGGGCCGGCGCCCGCGCCGGTTACGGCCACGCGCAGGGCTTGCAGCACCTGGCCGGGCTTGAGGCCCTGGGCGGCCGTGGTGTCGTTGAAGATATTCTTGAGCACCTCAGCGTTGGCGCTGGGCTCCGAGTCGGCGGGCAGGGCCTCGGCGTAGGCGGCGAGGGCGGCCGACACCTGCGGGTTCCACTTTTTGGCTACCACCTGCTCGTCGTAGGTGGTCGGGGCCTCGAAGAAGTACTTGGCCTCCTGCCAGAAATCCTGCGGGAAGCTCACGCGCTCCTTCATCACGCCCACTACCTGGGTGGCCTTTTCGGGCGTGCAGGCGATGCCGTGCTCCTCCAGGGCGGCGAGCAGGTAGGGCGCCAGCTCGGTGTCGGGCTTGGCGCGCAGGTAGTGCTCGTTGAACCACTTGATTTTGGCCTGGTCGAACTTGGCGGGCGACTTGCTCACGCGCTCAATCGAGAAGGCCTCAATCAGCTCCGGCATCGAGAAAATCTCCTGGCTCGTGCCGGGGTTCCAGCCCAAAAAGGCCAGGAAATTGACCAGCGCCTCGGGCAGGTAGCCTTCTTCGCGGTAGCCTTTGCTCACGGTGGGCTCGCCGGTTTCGGCGTCAGTGCCGCGCCACTCCAGCGCAAACACCGGGAAGCCGAGGCGGTCGCCGTCGCGCTTGCTGAGCTTGCCCGTGCCGTCGGGCTTGAGCAGTAGCGGCAAGTGGGCAAAGTGCGGCATGGTCTTCTCCCAGCCCAAATAGCGGTACAGCAGCACGTGCAGCGGCGCGCTCGGCAGCCATTCCTCGCCCCGAATGACGTGCGAGATTTCCATCAAATGGTCGTCCACGATGTTGGCGAGGTGATAGGTCGGCATGCCGTCCGACTTCATCAACACTTTGTCATCGACGGCCGACGAGTGCACCACGACCCAGCCCCGAATGAGGTCCTGGAAGCGGATTTCCTCTTTGCGCGGCACCTTGAGGCGGATAACGTAGGGCGCGCCCGCGTCGAGCAGCGCCTGGGTTTCGTTTTCGGGCAGGGTCAGCGA
>JAKONR010000281.1 GCA_022701825.1 Hymenobacteraceae bacterium
CCGGGCGAAGCCACGAGGATTGTTAGCACCGACAACTTTGAGCACTTGCCGGATGTCGTAGCGCTGGAAGCGGAACTAGCGCAAGTGGATGAGCTAGACGCCATTTTTGCCAGAGAAGACCGGGAGCGTCATGCCAACCTTTAGAGAGGGCAAGCTGCTGTTTGATTTCCCAGCAGACTGGCAGGTGGTGCATTACGACCGGGATGCGGACCCAACTTCCGGAACCGCGCCCGGCTTCTACCGCCGGGTGGTTACGAATGGCGGCGTGAAACAGGTTCAGGCGATTGATTTTGTTTGCTTGCCGCTAGCTGCGCCTAAAAAGCTGTTATTTCTGGAAATAAAAGACGACCGCCTCGATACGCGAGCCGAAGGCGAGCGACGAACGCTGCTCTACGAAGCCGTGCTGAGTAAAGTGGCCAGCACGCTGGCGGGCCTGCTCCTTGCTGAGCGCCTGCGCGCACAGCTGCCCAGCGATGAAGTGCAGCCCTTGGCCTGTTTGAGCGAGCTGCCGCTGATTGAGGTAGCCTTGTTTTGGCTGGAACCGCCCGTACCGAGCAATACCCTGCGCCGGATAGTGAAGAAAGACGGCAAAACGCTGTTGCAACAGCGACTAACCGCTAAGCTCCTGCAATGGGATATGCCCTTTACCTTATACAACCTTACTGATGCTGACCGCTTGCCGATGGAGTGGCAAGCCCGCGAAGTCTGAGTAACCCGTTCTATGACCATCCACTGGACAGCAAAACCCTTCACCGCCCTCACGCTGGCCGAACTCTACGCCCTGCTGCAATTGCGCAGCGAAGTATTCGTGGTGGAGCAAACCTGCGCCTTCCAGGACATCGACGGGCAAGACCAAGTTGCCCTGCATCTGCTAGGCTACACCGAGGCGGGCGAGCTGGCGGCCTACGCGCGCTTGTTTGAGGCCGGGCGCAGCTACGCCCAGGCCAGCATCGGGCGGGTCGTGACCTCGCCGCGCCATCGGGGCCACGGCCTAGGTCGGCAATTGCTGCGCGAGGCCATCGCGCAGTGCGAGGTGCAGTTTGGGCCGCAGCCCATCAAGATTGGGGCGCAGCAGTACCTGCTGGATTTCTACCAGAGCTTTGGCTTCGTGGTGGAGGGTGAGGGGTACCTAGAGGATGGCATTCCGCACGTGCACATGGTGCGGCCGTGAGAACCCACCCCCGGCCTCTCTCCCAGAGGGGAGGGGCCGGGGGTGGGGTCTCACGTCAGGACTTCCCTAGCCGCGCCAGCAGCTCGGCCACCTGCTGCTCTAGAGTAGTCACGCGCTCGTCGAGGCGGGCGGGCGTGTGCAGGTGCGTGGTAAAGACGCCCTGCACCTCCCAGATTTCCAGGGCCTGGGTTAGCTCTAGTTCTTGGGGGCTGTAGTCGGCGTTGTCGGCGCGGAGCTGGAGGCGCTGGCCCTCGGCGAGCAGGCCAGCCACGCGGCGCACCAGGATTTTGCCGGGCGTCACGAATACGTAGATACGGCCCACCTGCACGCTGGGCTGGGTGGGTGCCACGCGGCTGCACAGCACGGTGTCTTTGTGGCGCAGACCCTGGCGCTTAGGTAATTGCATTTCGGCCCCGCGTATCTCGAAGGCCCGGGTTGGGCCACTGAGCTGGTGTGGCAGCTTCAGCCAGGGCAGGGTAGCTAGGTAGGCTGGGTCGTGGTGCCGCACGATGTATTCGGGGGCGCGGCTACCCAGTACCAAGGGCGTTATGTCGGCGGGTGGGCTGGCGGCGGGCGCTACGCTAGGGGCCGGCGCGGGCACCCCGTTTTCCTTGAAAATATCGAAATGATAAAGCTCATTTACCGTCAGCTCTTTCGTAAGTAGCAAGTCAACCGACAAGCCAAAATGCTGAGCAATCTGGATGAGCGTCTCCATTTTTGGCTCCGAGCGGCCTTCTTCGTACGCGCCCACGCTGGGCCGGGCCAGACCGAATAATTCAGCAAAAGCGGCCTGGCTCAGCTTTTTAACGGTGCGGAGCTTGCGAATATTCTTGCCGACGTGGGACATGTTACGGAAATATTTTATGCTCAAAATACGAGCATGTGAAAAACCTTGCGTAAGATTGTGGCGTAAATCTACCACCGGCGCCAAAACGTGGGGCCGTGCAGTGGCTATTTTTTTGAGCAGTGGCACCTAGGGCAATGCTCCGGCCCCTTCCTACATTTACCGCTGAGCCTATGAACCACCCGTACTTCCTCAAAATCAAGGCCTACCTGCTAGAGTTGGGCTTCGATATCTGCCACGCCGACGAGCGCGACAACGTGCTGGTGGTTGATAAGCCCGAGCTGGGCATCCGCAACCTCGTCATCGGCTGCGGCGACCCGCTGCTCATCCTGGAGCAATACCTGTTGGAGCTGCCCGCGCCCTCGCTCGACATCTACCGGCAGCTGCTGCAAAAAAACCGCGACATCATCCACGGTGCCTTCGCCCTCGACGACACCGGCCGCCGCCTCATCTTCCGCGACACGCTCCAAATCGACACCCTCGACCTGGCCGAGCTCGAAGCCTGCGTGAACTCCCTAGGGCTGCTGCTCAGCGAATTTGCCGACGAATTGATTGCTTTCTCCAAACCCCTCACTGCCTAACTGTTTCGTGCGCCATGAACATTCTGCAACGTCTCTTCAAAATTGGGCAGTCGGAGGCCCACGCCGCTGTCAATCAGCTCGAAGACCCCATTAAGCTCACCGAGCAAGGCCTGCGCGACCTGCGCCAGGACCTCGACAAAGCCCTCCACGGCCTGGCCGAAGTGAAGGCCATGGCCATCCGCGCCCGCAACGAAACCGAAGGCTTCCGCGCCAAAGCCGCCGACTATGAGAACAAGGCCGTGCTTCTGCTCCAGCGCGCCCACAAAGGCGACCTAGACGCCGCCGAAGCCGACCGCCTCGCCACCGAGGCCCTGCTCAAAAAAGCCGAAAACGAAGCCCACGCCACCCGCTCGGCCCAAGACCAAGCCAAGTTTGAGCAGTCGGCCGCCCAGCTCGACCAGA
>JAKONR010000089.1 GCA_022701825.1 Hymenobacteraceae bacterium
ACTACGCCCTGCGCGTCGCGCACCACGCCCCGCACCGTGCGGCTCTGCGCCCAGGCCGGCCGGCCCACGGCCCCTAGCAGGAGCGCGAAGAGGAGTAGTAAGTTTCTCATAAAATCGGGTGGGAAAAGTCGGTTAATTGAATGCGTGCGGCCTACCAGCCGGGGTTCTGCACGAGGTTATTATTTTTGGTAATCTCGTCGTAGGGCAAGGGCATGTAATAGAGCCGGGCGTTGAAGACCAACTGCCGCACCGGGGCATAGGTATAGGCAAACGTGAAGTTGGGCGCCGTGCCGCTGCGCACGATACGCACCCCGTTGAGGTTGCCACTCAGCACGTTGTCGGCTATTTTCCAGCGGCGCACGTCCCAGAAGCGGTGTTCCTCGAAGCCCAGCTCGATGCGGCGCTCGTTGCGAATGAGGTCGCGGGCCGCACTCTGGCCGATGCCCACCGCAATGCCGAAGCGGTTGTTGGTGCCGGCCGTCAGGCCCGCCCGCCGCCGCAGCGCGATGATGTGCACCAGCGCATCCTCCGTGCGACCTAGCTCGTTGAGCGCCTCGGCCGCGTTGAGCAGCGTTTCGGCATAGCGAAACAGCGGAAAGTTGTGGCTCACGCTGGAGTAGGTAGTGCCCGAGCTATACTCGTTCAGAAACTTGCGCAGGTAGTAGCCGGTGCGCGTTTGCACGGCACTGGTACCCGGCCGGTCGAGGCCACCATCGAAGGTTTGCACCGTGCGCGAGAGCCACTGCCGACCGTTGAAAAATACCGAGGCCGCCAGGCGTGGGTCGCGGTTGGTGTAGGGGTTTTGGGCGTTGTAGCCCGAGCCGCTGGCATTGATATCCAGGCCAGTAAGCATCGGAAAGGCATCCACGAAGTTCTGGCTGGGGCTGGTTAGGCCCTGGCTGGAAGCCGGCGTGGTGTAGCCCATAGGAGCGTTGTAGGTTTCCAGCGTCGTATTATTGAACGATTGCTTGGCCAGAATAATCTCCGTGTTTTTCTTCACCGTGAACACGCTGCCATAGGCCGTATTCGGCGAGGTGGCGGTGGTTAGCAGGCTATGAGCGCCGGTGCTAATCAGCTCCTGCGCGGCATTCAGCGCCAGCTGCCAGCGGGCCTGGCTGGCGCTGGGGTAGCCTTGCAGGTTGCCCGCTCCGTTTACCTGCCCGCCGTTGAAGAGGGGGCTGGCTGCGTAGAGCAGCACCCGGCCCTTGAGGGCAATGGCGGCCGTGCTGGGCACGCGCCCCCAGTCACCATCCGCAATAGCCGACGGCGCGCGCAGCAGGCCTTTAATGGCGTCGCACTCGCTCACGATGTAATTCACCGTTTCTTCGTAGGTATTGCGCGGCAGCGACAGGTCATCGCTGAGCGTGAAGAGCCGGTCACCTATCAGCGGCACGCCGCCGTAGCGCTTGAGCAGCTCGAAATACATCATGGCCCGAATAAAGCGCGATTCGGCCTTCCAGTACACGATGGCCGCCGCGTTGGCTGGCACTTTGTCGATGTTCGCCAGGAAGATATTTACCCGCCGGATACCCGCATACGGGGTAGCCCAGTACGGGTCGGGATTGCTAACGGCGCTGACGCTCCCGTTGGTGTAGTACTCCACCGGCCGGGTCAGGCGCGAGGGCAGGGCGTCGTCGTCGCCGGCGTCCAGCACGTCGCCGGGGTCCGAGCCAATGCGGTTGAAGCCATCGGGCAGGTAGCGGTACAGGTCGTTGTAGAAGTACTGCGCCACCACGGCGTTGCGGTCAGCTGCATCCCACTCTAGGTCGTCGCGGATGAGGTAGAGCGGCTCGGTTTCGGGGTCTTTTTTGCAGGCCGTGTTGCCGAGCGCCAGTAGCAGGGCCACGGCGGGCATGAACAACTTGATTCTCATATCGGGAAAGCGGCGGGTGGGAATTAGAGCTTGATGTTCACACCAGCATTGAGGAGGCGCTGCACCGGGTAGGCGTTGTTATAAGCCTCGGGGTCGATGCGGCTAAGCTGATTGAAGGTGAGCAGGTTGGTGGCATTGGCGAAGAGCCGCACGCCTTGCAGGCGCGCGCGCTTGCTCAGGTTCAGGGGCAGGGTGCAGCCCAGCTCCACGTTCCTGAGGCGCAGGTAGCTATTGTTGCGCAGCCAGTAAGAGGAAGTAGCGAAGTTGTTGAGGTTGGTACCCAGGCCGAGGCGCGGGTAGCTGGCCCCAGGGTTGGTGGGGGTCCAGCGATCGAGATGCTGCTCGAAGGCCGCCCCGAAGCCCCCATTCTGGAAGGCATACTCGGTGCTGCCCGACAGGTATACCTGGTTGTTGAGCGTGGCCTGCGCCAGGGCCGAAAAATCGAAGCCCCCGTAGCGGAAGCCCAACGTCAGGCCCAGCGGAATGAGCGGCGCGGTGGTGCCGATGGCGGCCTGATCGAGCACGTTGATTACGCCATCCCCGTTCAGGTCTTTGTAGCGGATGTCGCCGGGCTGCGGCGAGTAGCCCAGCAGCGTGGGCGCCCCGGCAATTTCAGCCTGGCTCTGAAACAGGCCATCGGCCACGTAACCAAAGCGCTGGCCTACCGGCTGGCCAGTGCGCCGCATGTAGTCGTAGGGCCGGGTAACCTCATCGGCAAACAGCACCCGCGTTTGCAGCACCCCCACGTTGGCCGTGGCGAAGTAACTGAACTTGGTGCCCACCGTATTTTGGTACGTGAGCAGGCCCGTGAAGCCGCTGTAGCGGTTCTGGCCGATGTTCTCATCGGGATACGACTGCCCAATGAGGGCAGCGCTGCGGCCGCGCTGCTGGAGTAGGTCGTAGTATTTGGAGTTGTAGTATTCCAGCGTGAAGCCTAGGTGGTTGTTCAGCACTGCGCCCTGGATGCCCACGTGCAGCTTGCGGGCCTTCTCCCAGGTGCGGTTCACGGTGGCCAGCACCAGCTCGGTATTGGCCGCGAAGCTGGAAGCGCCCGTGCCGAACGGAAGCCCCGGCGTATCGAAATAGGTCTGGATGTAGCTGAAGTAGTCGCTGCTGTTGTTGCGCTCGTCGCCGTTGTATCCCAGTGACGTATAAATTTTTAAGGCCGACAGCCATTTCTGGTCTTGCAGAAAATTCTCCCGCGAGATGTTCCAAGCCAAGCCAGCAGCCGGGAAGAAGCCGTACCGATAGCTGCCGTTGGGGTAGTAGCGGTTCACCCCATTCAGGCCGAAGGCAAACTCGGCCACGTACTTGCCCTGGTAGTTGTACGAAGCCCGGCCCGACAGGCCTTGCGTGGTGTAGGGCAAGTCGGCGTCGCGCGTCAGCGACTGCCGGCTGCCCAGCACAATGGCGCTCAGCCCGTGCTGGCCAAACTGGCGGTCGTAGCCCACTGCCCCTTCCAGGTAGGTCGTATTATTCTGAAAGGCAATGCCGAACGAGTTGCCCTGGTCGCCGTTGGTGCCAAACTGCTGGTAGGTGGGGTTGCCAGTGGCTGGGGTGGTTTGCAGGAAGGTGGCAAAGGTTTTGGGGCGGAAAATGTTTTCCGACAGCGTGGCGTAGTACGAGGCAACGGCCCGTACCCACAAGCCCTGGGTTACTTCATCGAACGTGCGTTTGAGGTAGGCATCTACCAGCACGTCGCGCTGGTAGTTTTGGCGGTAGCCCGA
Source organism: Hymenobacteraceae bacterium (assembly GCA_022701825.1). Classification (GTDB taxonomy): domain Bacteria; phylum Bacteroidota; class Bacteroidia; order Cytophagales; family Hymenobacteraceae; genus Hymenobacter. The sequence continues at coordinate 3,601 of JAKONR010000089.1, forward strand.
GCCCACGGTTTGCGCCCAGATGTTGTTTTGGTACTGCTGCGTGCCACCGTAGGTGCCATTGGCATTGTACACCGGGTAGGCATTGGCCGGCGTGTTCACGATGGACGACAGGATGCTGGCCGTAGAGTTGCCCGCATCGTTTGCGTTCAGAATACGCCCGTAGAGGTGAATGCCCGCCGACAGCTTCTTGCCCAGCTGCAAATCCACGTTTGAACGCACGGTGTAGCTCTTGTAGTCGTTGCCGGTGTTGTAGGAATTAAGGTTATCGTCGGTTTTGAGCAGGCCGGTCTGATTCAGGTGCTCCATGCTCACAAAGTATCTTGAGTAGCGATTGCCGCCCGTGGCGCTGAAGGTATAGCGGTCGAGTTGCGACGACTTTTTGAGCACCTGGTCGCGCCAGTTCACGTTGGGATGCCCAATGGGGTCCTGTCCATTTTGGTACAGGGCCAGGTCAGCGGCCGTGTACACGGGGGCCAAGCCATCATTCGTCCGCGCCTCGTTGTAAAGCGTGGCGTAGTTATAGGCATCGAGGGCCTGCGGCTGCTTGAGGGGCTGCTGAATGGCCGACTGCACCGTGAGCGAGATGCGCGGCTGGCCGGGCGTGCCGCGGCGCGTGGTCACGTTCAGCACACCGTTGTCGCTGCCGCGCACGCCCAGCATCGCGGTGCTCAGCGCGTCTTTCAGCAGCGTCACCGACTCAATTTCCTCTAAGTCAAAGTTATAATAAGGCCGGGCAATGCCGTCTACCACCACCGTGGGAGACTGGCCCAGCAGCGAGGCCGCCACGAGGTCGTTGCCGGGCTGGCCCGAAAACTGAAACGTTTGCAGGCCCGCTACCTGCCCGGTCAAGGCTGTCAGGTAGGAGGCAACCGGAAATTTCAGCAGGTCGCTGTTGTAGATGGCCTGCGTCGAGGTGGCCGTGAGGCCAGGCGCGAGGCTGGTATTAAATAGCAGCCGCACGGGCTTGAGGCGGGCTACAGCTGGGTTTTTGGTGCTGAGCGCGATGGTGGGCGTCAGGTCGTCGGTGGTCATGTAGCGCCGAATCACCGAGCCGTCGATACTTACCGTCAGCGTTTCGCTGGCTTTCACTTCTGGCATTTGGGCGTGGCCCACCGAGTCGGTCAGGGCCGTGAGGGTGCCGGCGGCATTGGCAAGGGTCACTCCCCGAAGCGGCTCGCCATTCTCATCCGTTACCGATGCCGTGAAGACAGTAACCGGCGGCGGGGCCGCCTGCTTGGGCGTGGTGCTGGCCGTGTCGGCAGCGCTAGCAGCTCGGGGAGGCAATACCGGCATGTTGATGGTCTGCGCCTGGGCGGCCGTGGTGCTGGTCAGGCCGGCCGCCGCCAGAAACAATAGTCGGCAAAGAGCCCTTGAAGGTAAGGGTTTACGCATAGGAGCGAAGTACTGGGTGGGAAAAGAGAACCTGCTGTAGCTAATGCAATCGCCAGTAGCAGCAGTGAGTAAGCACTTAAGTATGTGGTGACCTTTTACTCACCTAGCTCACCTAGGCTACTCTCACTGGGGCAAAACTATAGGCTCACCAAACCGGGTAAGGGGTGATATTTTCAGCGTTAAGCTGGGCTAAAATCGTATTTTTATTTTTCTCTGTGCAGGGCGAAATTCTACTCATTCTGTTAATAATTCCTTTACAGTCAGCCTCTAAACGGACGCACTATTTCTGTCTTGCCTACCTCCTGAGCTATTTGCCAGCGGCTAGCCCACGCTTGTGCCTCCACGTATCACCTTTGCCACCTGGTGTTCTTTGCGGCCTGCCCACTCGTGCTTATTTAGTCATGTGCTCTCTTTACTTGCTGTTGCTACTGCTGGCACCAAGCTGGCTAGGTGCTCAATCAGTAGCTCCTGCGCAGTTTCGCTTCGAGCACTTAACCGTGAATGAGGGGCTGGCGCACAGCGACGCAATAGCCGTGGCGCAAGACCCCGCCGGCTTTATTTGGATAGGTAGCAACCGAGGGCTTGCGCGCTATGATGGGTATACTCTGCGGCACTACCTGCTGCCCTCCACGCCTACGGGCGGCATGCCCGGCAACCGCGTTAAAGTAGTACACCGCTCGCCTAGGGGACGCTTGTGGGTGAGAGCATCAAAAAGTGTGGGACAGTCGAGCTAAGCAGCCATTGGCAGGAGCTTTGATGACAGTGGGCGTAAGCCGGGGTATTGCTGCCGAAAACAGTCTTCCCAGTCCTCGTTGAGCACCTTGGTGCGGGCCTGCACAAGCAGGTGCGCTCCTTTCTTGGCCCACTGCATCTGCTGCCGTTTCACCAGGCGCCTGGCCAGTACCTGGTTCACCGCCGATTCCACAAAGCCCGTAGATACCCGTTCGCCTTAGCGCTGGCGCTCGGCGTAATCGACAATAAAGCTGCTGTTCTGCTCCACATGGGTATCAAAATCAACAAGTAGCCGGGCCAGCGGCTTACAATTGTTGTATTTCCGGGCCACAAGCGGGTCGTCTTGATGCGTGGCTAGGATATCGTCCGGGTCCCGTGTTTTCTCCAAGGCCCGCTCGGCGTTGCCGTGCCAGAGGTGTCATTTTAATACTGGTCAAGCCGTCCTGTGGCGCTTTTCCCCCGGCCGCGTCGACCTACGCAAATCTCAGTGCGTACTGGTGCAGCACCGTCACGCGCATGGTCAGGTGAAACTAGTCTAGAATATGAGTGGACTCTGCACTCAGGTAGCTGATTACTAGCAGTTCATTGACCAGCAGCGTATTTGCTATTGGCTGCAGCTGCTCTGCCAGGCCCTCAGGGTGGTACTCAGCCGATACTACGCCTGGCGAAGAGAGCGGTGGTGGCGTAGTAGCCCACGCGGAACCGGCCTGGGACGCGGCCCTAGACGACATGTTTAACGACCAGCAGCGCCGCTACGGCACCTGCTGCCTACGCGTCGGGTTGCGCGGGTTGGAGCACCAAGTAGGGTGGTAGGCCATCCGCGTAACATTGCGCTATTAGGTACTTAATCCATTGTAGGATAAAGTATTTATGCTGCGCACGACCGATTCCACCTATGGCAAACGGTGCGCGTTGAACTTGCGGCTTGACCAGCCGAAGCCTACCCAGACCAATCGGTTGTGGAGCAAGACTGCTTTTAAGGTAGCGTAAAAGAGCGCAGCAAGTCAAATAGCTTCTTATCACTTGAGGACAAGCTAGCTACTTCAACAGCTACATCTGTTGGTCCTAGGTAGCCGGCTAATTCCATGGCCTGCCACGGGCTGCTGGGCTGAAAAGCCATAGCCCATTCGCCGAAGCTGCGTTCGACAATCGACTTGTCAGCATACGCAATAACAGAGTGGTGACGGGAATCGCATTTAATCAGTTCATACAGCGCCCGCACTGCCTCTTCTTCGCCCTCTAAAACCTGCATAAACCGCTCATTGGCATAGAATAGAACGCCCGTGATGGCTAACTCGGTATTGCGCTGGTGCGCCAGCATAAGTAATGATTGCAACTGCGCACTGGTGAATGGCGCGACGGCACAACTTAAGTAAATGATATGATGCATGCAAAAGGGTGAAATAGCAATAATAACTTATAATACAAAGGATTGATGATAAAGTAAAAAGTGGAAATAATGCTAAGCCAGTTAGATAATTTGGCAGGGCGTAGTGTCCCAAAAACCCTTATCTAAAAAGCTGCTTAAGTTAAGCAAGCAAATCAGCGAATATTAGCCGCAAAAAGCCACATGTGGGCATATATCATTTTGTATTCGCAGCCTTCATCTAAGCGCCTGTTACGCCTGCCCAAATAAATACTGTACTCGACTACCTGGCATTTAGCATGTATGACTTTCTCCGCCAGAACAGCCTTGAGCATTTGGACTTTAATATCGCGTTGGACTAGTTGTTAGTGGAAGCGCCGGTTAAAGCTACAATTCACAAATACGGTTTGCAAATAGTCGTGTAATTCGTTGCCAAAGACCAGCGAATCTAAACCTTTACTGCGGTAATGTCTTCGCGAAACTTAGATAACACTACGTTGATAGTCAATAAATTACATAACATATCTATTAGGAAAAAGCGTTACTGCCTCTTATACGCCTGCTAGCGTTGCAGCCCACACGAACCCCTTATTTTTTACTATTGACTGTCAAGTGTAACGGCGGTAGACTTGGCCATCTTTTTACTTACTTACGGCAGTGTTTAAGCAACTGCCTAATTATTACCAAGTGCCATCGATACCATATTTGGTAAAACCATTAGTAGTACATCGTTACCCATAGTGGCAGGTCGGCGGGCGAGTCCCGCCGACCTAGCCATTCTTGAGCATGTAGAAAATATCACTCATAATCTCTCGAAGTGGCCTTTTGCTGATTCATTATACCGCAGAAACTGGCGTGCTACCGCTGATATGCAGCCAGGAATGAGCCATAGCACTTCTATGTCATTTACCAATTGTGAAATTCTACCAACATGACTGTAACGAAATAGGTAACATTTGTACAATGGGAGTTAGCACTACCTGATAGTGGCAAGGAAATGTATTAATAATTAGTTTCGCTACACTTTGCCTCCATTTTTGTTAAAGGTTAGGCCACTCGACTAAGTATACCTGTCTAGTAGTTATGTCAGCACGGATATCTACTGTTCAATATGGGTCGATTCGGTTATTGCGTAAGTAGGCTTATTGCCTGATACTGTTCGAACATCGACGAAGCGCACCTGCTCGCAGTGGCTAACTTTCACGTTGGCTCCATCGGGTAGGGTCACGTTGCGCAACAGCACCTGCCGAGTGCGGTGTGCCGGATTAGGAAACCCTTGCAGGACGATGGGGTCCTGGGGTTTAGCTGCTCGCATATCGATGTTCTCGAAGCGGAAATTGCGGAAAGTGGGTTGCACGGGAGCTGCCTGGCCGTCATTGTTGTAGCCTAGCTTGGTGAATACTGTGATGCGCCGTAGTGCGCAGTCCTGCACCAGCACATCTTCTACTACCCCGCCGCGCTCCTTGGTGCCTTTTATTTGCATGCCATACAATAGGTTGCCGGCCTGGCAGTCGCGCACGACCACCCGACGAATACTGCCCGATATTTCGCTGCCAATAGAGATGCCGTGGCCTACCCGGAAGTCACAGTACGATATGTATACACCTTCTGTGGGGCGGCCTATGGTATACCCCTCTGGATTTTTACCCGACTTCACGGCGATGCAGTCATCGTTAGTATCAAACGAGCAATTGAAAATGTGACTGTCGAGTGATGAGTCGGGGTCGATGCCGTCGCCATTGAAGACGGTGCTGCGGATAGTCAGGTCGTGGCAGGCCACCTGCCGACAGTAGGTGTAGTGAATCGTCCAGCTCGGCGACTCCTCCACCGTGAGCCCCTGCATGTCCACATTGCGGCAATTCATCAGGCAAAAAAGACGTCCCCTAGTACGAAAGCCGCTGGCGGCGGTCATCGCCTTGCCGAGTACATCGCCCCCGCCCCGGATAGTTCCTTGCCCCCGAATGGCCAGATTCTCGACTACAAAGCCACCCTTGTTGTCTAGCTTTCCTGCCGTTAGCAGGCTAGCGTAGGTGTCTAGCTCCCAGCCTTCAAAACGGGTGCGGATAAAAGGCAGGTAGTCTTTGGGGTCGGCACTACCCTGGAGAGTAGCCCCCTTAGCCAGATAGAGCGTCATGTTGCTTTTCAGAAACAGCGCCCCGCTCCGAAATATGCCGGCCGGAATATATACCGTGCCACCAGCAGGGCAAGCATCAATGGCCCGCTGTATAGACATAGTATTTAGTTGTACACCATTACCCATTGCCCCATAGCTCGTGATATCTATGATAGTAGATGTCGCGGCCGTTCGTACTTGCACAGTAGGCGTAGCAGGACCCAACCGGCCATCTACGTCTCGGGCCCGTACGGTAAACTGGTATACTGTTCCTGGGGATAGTTTATCAACCAGTACATTGGTACGGGCCGTCGTCGCTACAGAATCACGATTGCAATAAACAATGTACCCCCGCGCCTCCAAACCGCTAGCCGGCTTGTCCCAAACCAGCGTCACAGCCGAACTGCTAATAGTCTGGGGCAAGACCCGCAACCGTAGTGGCTTGCTGAGTCTAAGGTTAGCAAAGGTCGACAGCGGAACGGCTACCAGCAGATAGATTACTAGTTTGATACAAGCTGAGAAACGTAAATTCATTATTAATTCGAGATGATGAAACTTGCTTTTTAGTTAAAACAACTTATCACCTGTACTTCAAGGCAATAATTACCAAATAGGTAAGCCCAAGTACCGGTGTCGACATCACAAAACCTGTTTTAATATATTATTTATGGTATATTGGCAATTGCCTAGGGGCAGCTAGTGAAGGCTTGGGTAAAGGCGCATTCACGTCTTTAACCAGCAAGTTGTCGAAAAAGGGAGTGCTGTGGTTGTTCTTCTCCCCTTTGGCTAGCAAGCCCGCCATGCCGTGTGGGTATAGCTCATCAACAACTCGCAACACTGGTTTTTCATCAAACAAACCCGTGATGGCCGTGCCTTCGAAACGAAGGGTAAGTTTATGCCATTGGTTAGGGCCTATATTCGGTAAGTGAATAGTGCCAAGTACCTTCTCACCTCCCTCGCCATCGTCTTTCTGGGCCTTGATTAGGGCTTGTTGCTCGGTATCGCCTGTCAGTGCTTTTTTCTCCTTTTTACCCCTAACCACGACTAAGCTACAGTGGCCATCATCGGTCAGTTGTAAATAGTAGCCTTTGGGTATAATGCCATAGCCGGTGCCAACGTGATTAACCCGACCCATGATACCGGCCGCGTCACCAGGATTTAAATACACTTCCGCACTCACTTCGTAGTCCTGCCATCGCTCATCGCCAAGAATCGTGTAGGGAAACCAGTCTGGGGCCCAGGATATAGTAGCTGCTGGGACAACCTGCCGTATGCACTGGCCTTTCTTGTCTGGGCGCTCGACAATCTCGAATGCATCCGCTATATCAGCCGTGTAGCGTGGCAAATAACCCCATTGTTTGGGTGAAGTGTATTGCTCGAAGGTTTCGTAGTAAGGGAATGGAAAAGGTGTTGGCTCAGGAATACCAGCAAAAGAGCCTTTCTGCTGGCCAGTAGTGGTAGAAAGCGAATAAACCGAATTAGGCTCTAGTGTAATTGTAAAAACGCCCTTTACCGGCTTTATCTTAGCATGTTGCACGAACTGTGCACGCTCATTGCTACGCCAAACGCAGAGTTGCTTCTCCGACAAGCCATTGCTAATGCGAAAGTGGATTTGCTGCGGAGCTTTTGCTGCTTTTGTCTCAATAATGATGCTATAATCATTACCGGGCGATTTTAAAGTCACTAGGCTTCCCCCGCCTTGCAGACTAGTACAGGCTCCGTTTAAATAGTGCCACCCAACTTTCGAAAATTGCCCGTAGTGTGCGTAGCCCCACAAGGCCTCCCGCACTTGGTAGTGCCCGCTCCAGGGCCACCGGGCCACGACCGCTGCCGGGTCCTCCGCATACGGCTCGATAGGATACACCCCGGCAATGTCATACCAGTTTACACATTTAGTAGCTCCACTTTCCAAAAAATTGCGGTTGAAGCATTCTACAATGCTAATCAGGCAGTCAAATCCCTTTTTGTAAACGTGGTCTTCTGTATTCCAGATAGGTTTGCCCAATTTGTCGGCTATTCCTTGGACTTGCTGCGACACCGGTGCCCCTGCGTACAGCACATGCGCGCTAATGATATCGATGGAATTGCGCAGTTGCTCATCCGTCAGCATGTCCTTCACAAAATCAAGCTTTGTTTTGGGCCAGTCGTCAAACGCGTGAATTTTGACTCTCTCAAAACCAGTAGCATTTAGGGTTTGTCGGAGTTTTTTCACGAATTCATAGTCAAAGCCTTTTTCATTGCGGCAGCCAAGCGCATCTAATTCCATTCCATAAACGCTGCGAAGTCCCTGCAACCATTTCACGTAGTAATCAGCCGCATCCTGCGACCAGAACTTTCCGTTTCCAACCCAGCCAGGCGCGCTCCAGGCCGTCGCGTCAAGGCTAAGATTAGGATTACGCTTCTTGGCTTCCTGCAAAATCCACCAGGTATAGCCGCGGGAATAATTCAGGTCGTTGCGCGTATGCATATGGCTCGGCATTGCCCCCTGCGTTGAGTTACCATCTCCGGGTATTTCTACCAGCAACGAACTGACCGAAGCACCGAAATTGGGTTTGTACAGCAAGTCGAGAATTTGCCTGCGTTGTGGCTCAGGGTAATCCTTAAGCAGCACGGAAGTAGCGCCGCCACCATTTACTACCCCTATTCCATCAAAGCGCTTCCCACCCGCGTTGCCTTTCAACTCTAATATTTGACTAGTACTCGGATTTGATACTACTGTTTGAGCGAAAGAAGTACGGTGCCAGCAGAGTAGTGTGCTGAGGAGCGTAATAAGAAAGACTGTTTCTACAGTTTTAAGCATATTTAAATTAATATATCTTATAATTACTTGTCTCAAAAGTCTCAAAAAATAGGCGAAAAACTACTTCTTAGCTGATGATTGCTATCCTAAAACTGTGCTCAATGGTTGAAAGTCATCAATAGCCCACTGCCAAGAATTTTGTGGAGAATTTAGTTGGCAAAGCTACCTGCCCGGCTGATGGATAATCAGCGACATTTTCGGCCGGGACCTGCTTTGAATTCGTCTCCCGGTCATAATTGTGACCGAAAAGCAGGCGTTATCATCCGTCTCGCTTGATTTGGGCTGTCTAGCGTATATAGGCATCAGATGATTCAGCGGTCGCGGCACTTACTTCATCTACTTTGGTGTATGCTCCGTTTGTTTACTACTCATATTACCTAAGCTTCTACCCACCTATTGTGCAGTGCTAGCTGGTTTAGTTTTGAGCACTTAGCTGTAAACGAGGGGAGGAGCTGCCAGTATTTAGTGCTATGACCCCAGAAAAAGTTGACTTTATCTAGAGGCTGTTATGCATTTGTCACATGTAGGGCGAGCATGAGGCAGGCTAAGACGACGAAATGCAGTTGCTGTAAGCTTATGCGCAGTCGTTCGTAGTCGCGGCCCAACTGCCGAAAGCGGCTGAGCCAAGCAAAGCTGCACTCGACCACTCAGCGCTTGGGCAAGAGCACAAAGCCAACTTGGCCTTTTTACCTCTTAACTACTTGCATGTCGATATTTTGCATGTGCACGTCTCATCATTCGGTAAGCCAGCAGGGGGCAGAGATTAAGCGCTTTTATCTACTCACAGTTGGCTCCCGATTGTAGGGAGACATCTACCTAACATATCCTGTGAGTAAGCGTAGCTACTGCTCTTCGTCTGGTGGAACCGCCTCGGCGGTCTTAGGCCAGGCCGCCGCCGAGCGGTGCTGACGCACATAGTCGGAGGGCGTCTGGCCAAAAAGCTTCTGAAACATACGGCTGAAGTAGCGTACGTCTTCGATACCTACCTGATAAGCCACTTCTGAAACGAGCAATTGACTTCCGACCAGCAATTGGGCGGCGCGGCGTAGGCGCACATCGCGGATAAACTCGACGGCTGTTTGGCCAGTTAAGCTTTTGATGCGGCGGTAGAAGGCTGATTGGCTCATTGCCATCTCGCGCACCAGCACCTGTACGCTCAGTTCGGCGCTATCTATATTGCTTTCTACCACCCGCATGGCACGTTCCAGAAATTCGCGGTCGGCGTCGGCTACCATCACATCGGTTGGTTGTAGCAGGATGTTGCGCTGATAAAACTCGTGCAGCCGGCGGCGGTTGCGCAGCATCGCTGCCACCCGGGCCCGGAGCAGCGCCGGGGTAAAAGGCTTGCTCACGTAGTCGTCAGCCCCCAGCCCTAGACCTTCGAGCTGATGAATTTCGGCGGTGCGGGCCGTGAGCAGTAGCAGCGGAATATGGCTGGTCTTAGGATGCTGTTTGAGGCGCTGGCATAGCTCCAAGCCATCTGAATGGGGCATCATTACGTCGGAGATGATGGCGTCGGGCAAGCGGGCCTGCGCAGCCTCCCAGCCCACCAAGCCATCCTCGGCCGTGAGCACCTCATAGTCGGCCTCGAATAACTGGCGCAGGTAGTCGCGCACCTCCGCGTGGTCTTCTACCAGCAGTAGTAGCGGTAGGCTGGCTGGTGCGGCCCCGTCGGCTGGCTCGTCGAACGGCACTACCTCGGTCGGTGGTAATTTATTGATTAGCAGGCCTTCGAATGGTATCTCGTCTTGTAGCAAGTCTTCGGCCCGTAAATGCTGGCAGCCTAGGGGCAGGCGCAACTCAAAAACGGTACCTACACCCTGAGTGCTGGCCACTGTAAGCTGTCCACCATGGCGTTCGGCAAACTGCCGGGCCAGTGCTAGCCCGATGCCAGTGCCTACCAAGGGCATTGTATTGGTATGGGCAGCTTGATAGTAAGGGTCGAAGATGCGTTCCAATTCATACGAGGCAATACCCACACCCGTATCCGATACGGTGATTTGCAGATAATTGCTCGCCAGCCTCCCCTCTTGGTAGAGGGCCTCGCCCATGGGCTGTCCTACTACGCGGGCCGTCAACTCCACCCGGCCTTGGTTGCGTACGTATTTGAACGCATTGGCTAACAAGTTGGTCAAAATGATTTCCAACTTGCTATGGTCAACGTACAGCGGTAGCGGGCCGGGGGGTAGGTCGAGCACGTAGGCCACGTCCCGCTCAAGAGCCTGTAGCTTGAAGGCAGAGTACTGCTCGCGTAGCCAGGGCGCGAGGTCGGCGCAGCGGGCGCGCAGCGGGACATGGCCGTTTTCTACCTTGCGGAAGTCGAGTAGTTGGTTCACCAACTCTAGTAGCTTACGGGTCTGGCGTTGTACCAGCCGCATTTTGCCAGCCAAATTGGGCACCAAGCCAGGGCTGGCTAGTATTTCCTCCACTGGCCCTAGTATTAAGGTGAGCGGCGTGCGCATCTCGTGCGATATGTTAGTAAAGAAGCCCAGCTTCAAGGCGCTTAACTCCTTTTCCTTTTCCGTCTGAAATTGCTCTAGGGCTAGCCGGTTTTTCAGCGCCTGCTGGCCCAGTTCCACTCGGCGGTACAGCGCCGCCGCCCCTAACAGCACCAGCACATAAAAGCCGTACGCCCAGCTGGTTTTGTACCACGGAGCCAGAACTTCAATAGTGAGTGGGGCCACTGGGCGCGACCACGCGCCCTCCCCATTGCTGGCCCGCAAATAGAAGGTATAGCGGCCAGGCGGCAGGTTGGCAAAGCTGGCCGTGCGCTGGCTAGGCAGTGGCGTCAGCCACCCCGGCTGGTAGCCAGCGAGGCGGTAGGCATAGCTGGTTTTGCGCGGGTTGGCATAGTTGAGGCCCACGAACTCTATCGTGAAGTCATTTTCGGCGGGCCGAAGCGTAATGGTCTGGGTTTGGGTGAGCGGCCGGGTCAGTACCACGCGCCCGTCCACCGCCTGACCCACGGCCACGGGCTGACCATGCAGGCGCAGACCTGTGAGTTGCACAAGCGGTTGGTAAGGGCTGGGCCGAATAGCCGCTGGCTGGAAATAGCTTAGTCCGTTAATACCGCCAAAATACAGGGTGCCATCAGCCCCGCGAGCGGCTGAGCCAGTTTTAAACGAGTTGCTTTGCAGGCCATCGGTCACGTCATAGTGTACGTACTGATGGGTGGCGGGCGCGTAGCAGTAAAGGCCGGTTCCACCCACCCACAAGTGTCCCGCGTCGTCGGCCAGCAAGCTTTCCACATCGGTTGCGGGCAAGTAGCGGCTGTCGCTTTGCACAGTAGCCGCACCAGGGGCTAGGTGGTGAAGTCCCCCGCCAATGGTACCAATCCAGAGCGTTCCCTGCTTGTCGAGTAGCAACGGCCACACGTAGTTGGCGCGCAGGCCGGCAGCATCCCCCGGTCGGTAGCAAAACTGCCGCAGCACGCGTAGCGTATCTGGCCCGCCCACGCGCAGTTCTAGAAGGCCCTTATTGCGAGTGCTGGCCCACAATACATCGCGGCGGACATCAAAGCACAAAAACGAAAAGTCATTGGTTGGCAGGCCGCGCTGCCCGGCCCGGTAGCGGCCCAGCAGCCGCCCATCGGCGCTAAAGTGGTATAGGCCCTGGCTGAAGGCAGCGGCCCACACTGTACCGTCCGACACCTCTACTAGATGTTCGATGGTAGTGTCCGTTAGGCTGTCGGCACCAGGCACTGCTACCAGCATCTCGCGTCCGTGCTGGCGCCGTAGTCGCCGTATGCCTCGGCCGCGCACGCTCAACCAAAGTGTACCGTCGCGCGTACGCAGTAGCGCGGCCACGTCGGTACTACTGGCTGGATGGTCGCCGGGCCGGCTTAGCAGCGTGCGGTAGTGGCCCCGCGCCAGGTCGTAGGCCGCTAGTCCATTGCGGGTGCCCAGCCATAGGGTGTTGGTGGCATCTTCCTTATATACGGCGTTGACGTAGTTATTAGGTAACGTGGGCTGGCTACCTGGCTGCCGGTGCAGCCAGCCAAAGGGCTTCTGCCGCAGGTCGACGTGGTTGAGACCTCCGGCCGAGGCGCACAGCCACAGCACCTGAGTGCGGTCTTCGAATACTTGGTGAACGCGCTCGGAGCTTAAGCTGGTGGGGTCACCCTCTACCGGCAGCAGCAGGGTAGGGCTGGGGCGCAGCGGCGGGACAGCGCCCGTGGCCGCCCCAGCCGCCCACACGTAGAGGCCATAGACGGTGCCCACCCACAGGCGGCCAAACGAGTCGAGGTGCAGCGTTTGCACTTCTGGGTAGGCCAGAGGCTGGGGCTGGCCAGCAAGAGCACGCCCGGCGCGGCGATTAGCGGCGCTCACCCACCGCACCTGGTAGGTGAGGCCAATCCAGAGGTCGCCGCGCCGATCGAGGTGCAGCGCCCGCACCGACTGCGTTAGTTCGGTAGGCTCGGCGGCCAGCCGGGGGGCCTCATGGCGCACCCGGTACAGGCCCCTGTTGAGAGTGCCTACCCATACGTCGCCCTCGGCGTCGATGGCCAGGCAGGTGGGGTAAGCCACCGGGTTGGTAGCGGCCGGCAGGGCCACGGGCTGCAGCTCGCTCAGGCGGCCCGTGGCGTCGAGGCGCAGCCGGAACAGCCCGCTGTCCCAGGTAGCTACCCACAGGTAGCCGCGCGCATCGGAGACTAAGCCGGTGACGATGGCCGTGGCCAGCCGCCGCACCAGGGGGCGGGCCGCCGCCGGAGCGGCCAGTGCCGCCAAGGGCCGTAGCGAGTCGGTGGCGGCATCGTAGTAGTGCAGGCCAGCAGAGTAGGTGCCCACCCACAACAGCCCGCCGGAGGCTGCGTGCACCACTTCTACGCGATTGCCGGGCAGGCCCTGCGCAGTGGTGGGCAGTAGGTACCGGCGCAGGCTATGGCCGTCGTAGCGGTTGAGGCCACCGTTGGTGCCCACCCAGATAAAGCCCGCCGCATCCTGCGCCACGGCCATAGCGTCGGAGTGGGCTAGGCCGTCGTTTACGGTCAGGTGCTCGAAGCGCAGCTGGGCCGGAGCTACGGGCTGCGCCTGCAGCCCCATCGGCAGGAGCAGTGACAGCAGCAGGCAACACCATCGCATCAGGGAGAAGAGGCAGGATGAAAAGCCGGCTAAGCGGCCTTTGGCCAGTTGGGGCCGCGCCGCAACTGGCGCTG
>JAKONR010000306.1 GCA_022701825.1 Hymenobacteraceae bacterium
TACGATTACCGACGACACGCCGTTCACGTTCGTGGTGGACCCGGTGAGCGGCGACAACCTGCGCGTGCGGGCGGCCGGCACCCTCACTACCGGCATCGACCCGAGCGGCAACATTACCCTCAACGGGCGGCTCGACGTGCGCCGCGGCAAGTACAAGCTCTCGCTGTATGGGCTCGTGACGCGCGAGTTCATCATTGCCAACGGCTCGTCTATCGTGTGGAGCGGCGACCCCTTCAATGCCGACCTCAACATCACGGCCGTGTACAAGGTGAAGGCCGCCCCCGCCGACCTGCTCGCCGCCCAGGGCAGCAACGACCGCACGGCCAATACGGTGTCGCGCAACGGCATCATGTTCAACGTACTCATCAAAGTCACCGACCAGCTCAGCAAGCCCACTATTGGGTTTGACATCACGCTGCCGCCGGCCTCGCTCAATAGTCCGGTGGGCGGCGAGGTCGATGCCGTGCTCGGCAACCTGCGCCAGCCCGGCAACACCTCGGAGCTGAGCAAGCAAGTATTTTCGCTGCTGGTGCTGGGGCGCTTTATTCAGCAAAACCCGTTTGAGTCGGCGGCCGGCGAAGGCATCGTGGCCAGCCAGCTGCGCGGCTCGGTCAGCCAGGTGCTCACCGACCAGCTCCAGAACCTGACCGGCAAGTATCTCTCGGGCCTGGGCCTCGACCTGGGCGTGACCAACCAGGCCGACTACAGCACCGGGGCCAACGGCTCGCGCACTGACCTCAACGTGGCCGTGCGCCGCCAGCTCTTCAACGAGCGCCTGACGGTGCGCGTGGGGGCCGATGTAGCGCTGGCCGGTGGCAGCGGCAACACCGCCGTGGGCAACCAGAACTCGGCCAGCAACCTGGCCGGCGACGTAAGCCTGGAGTACACGCTGCTGGCCGATGGCCGCCTGCGCCTGCGCGCCTTCCGCCAGAACGCCTACGAGGACATCGACGGCAACATCGTGCGCACGGGCGCGTCGCTGGTGTTTCAGCGCGACTACAACAATTTCAAGGACCTGTTTGAGAAAGTGAGCCGCGAGGTGAAGCAGCGCAGCAAAGAAGCCCGCAAGCAGGACAAGCGCGACAAGGAAGAAGAAAAGCGCCGCAACCAGCAGCTCGCCGACTCGGCCGCCGCCGTAACCACCAGCGCCCAAAGCTTCCGGCGTGATACCACGCGCCGGCCCACTACCAGCCAGTAGCCTATAAAATGGAGTGGCACTCCGTTTCTGCGCCCGACAAGCTACCCCGATGTAGAAACGGAGTGCCACTCCGTTTTACAGCCCGCCACGCTACCCTGGCGCGGAAACGGAGTGCTACTCCGTTTTACAGCCTTGCCCTGCGAAAAGAGTCTAGTATGAAGAAAAATTTGTCCGCTTATCTCCTACCCGCTACCGAGGCGGGCCGCCCGGCGGCCTTGCTGAGCCTACTGTTTTTTGCCTCGTGCTCGGGGCTCAAGTACATTCCCGAGGGCCAGAAGCTGTACACGGGCAGCAAGGTGAAGATAGAAGCGCCCGAAAAGCTGCGCAACCAGGCCGCCCTGCAAACCGAGCTCACCGACCTCATCCGGCCGCAGCCCAATTCGTCGATTCTGGGGATGCGGCCTAAGCTGTATTTCTGGCATTTGGGCGTGGGCAAGGAGAAAGGATTCAAGCACTTTCTGGCCGACAAGCTGGGCGAGCCGCCGGTGCTATTAACCCAGGCCAACCCCACCAAAACGAGCAGTCTGATGGTGAACCGCCTGCAAAACCGGGGTTATTTCCACGGGGCCGCGTCGGGCGAGGTTGTCACCAAAGACAACACCGCCCAGATAAACTACACGGTGCGCCCCGGCCAGCAATACACGATTCAGGAAATCCACTTTCCCGAGCGCGATACGCTCATTGATGCCGCCATCCGGGCCACCCAGCCCCGCACCTTGCTGAAAGTGGGCGACCCCTACGACCTCGACGTGCTCACCAACGAGCGCACGCGCATCGACCAGGAGTTGAAGAACCGGGGCTACTACTACTTCAACCCCACGCACATTCTGTTTCAGGTCGATAGCACGCTCAATGGCAAGGTGAACGTGTACTACAAGGTAAAGGCCGAGGCCCCGCGCAAGGCCCTGCGGCCGTACTGGCTGAAAACCATCAGCCTGAATACCAACTACGTACTGACGGACACGACCCGGCGCGAGCCCATTCGCTTTCGCAAATACCTGTACTACCCCGACGAGGAGGTGTTCAAGGCCAAAGCCATTACGCGGGCGGTGTTTTTGCAGCCCGATAGCCTGTACCGGCAGTTTCGGCGCGACCAGACGATTTCGCGCCTGATGAGCTTGAACACGTTTCGCTACGTTGAGCTCAAGTTCAAGCCCTCGGCGGCGGGCGACTCGGCGGGCCGCGCCCGCCTCGATGCCGACGTGCTGATGACGCAGCTAAAGAAGAAAAGCCTGCGCGCCGAGCTGCAATTGGTAAGCAAGAGCAACGGCTTCATCGGGCCGGGCCTCACCGGGCAGTTTCGCAACCGCTCGGCCTTCCGCGGGGCCGAGCAGTTGCTCGTGAACGCCGTAGCCTCGTACGAAACCCAGACCAAAGCCCCGGCTAATCAGGAATCGACGCGCGGCACTACGGGCCTGATTTCAACCGAGTTTGGCCTGAATGCCCAGCTGATAGTACCGCGCCTCATCGCGCCAAAATTGCCGTTTCTGAACCCGCGCCTGGTCAACTCTAACTTTCAGCCGCGCACCAATTTTGGGCTGGGCCTGCGCTACGTCACACGCACGGGCTACTTCAGCACCACCAGCTACAACGCCAGCTACGGCTACAGCTGGAAAACCAAAATCACCAACGAGCAGGAAATCAAGCTTATTGATGCCTCTTACAACTCGGTTTCGACCGATACGGCCTTCGACCGGGTGCTGCGGGCGCGGCCGTTTCTGCGCCAGGCCTACACCTCGCAGTTTATCCTGGCCAGTTCGTACCGCTACACCTACAACCAGCAGGTGCTCGAAAAGCGCCGCCAGCAGATTTTCTTCCAGGGCCAAGCCGAGGTGAGCGGCAACGTGGCCAACGCGCTCAGCGGCCTGACGGTGGGCGAAAAAACCGCCAACCAGAGCTATACCATTTTAGGCCAGCGCTTTGCGCAATATGCCAAGTTCGACTTGGAGCTGCGCGAATACTACCGCCTCAGCGCCAACCCCGCTTCGGGCAACCGCATCGTGGGCCGCCTCCAAATCGGGGTGGGCCTGCCCTACGGCAACTCGGCGGGCGGCACCCTGCCCTACCTGCGCCAGTACGGCATCGGCGGCCCCAACTCCATCCGGGCCTACGCCGCCCGCCAGATTGGGCCGGGCTCGTACAAGCCCGCTACCACCGACATCATCAACAACTACTACGACCAGGTGGGCGACTTGCGCCTGGAAGGCAACCTGGAGTACCGCCAAGATTTATTTCCCTACGTGAAGGGTGCCGTGTTCATCGACGCCGGCAACATCTGGCTCGTCAACAACGACCCGCAGCGGCCGGGCGGGCAGTTTCAGGCCAGCACCTTCCTCAACCAGCT
>JAKONR010000334.1 GCA_022701825.1 Hymenobacteraceae bacterium
CGCATAATCTGGCCGAAGGGCGTGTAGCTCTCGTCCATGAAGTCGGTTTTGAAAAACTTATCGCCGCTCACAATCCACTCCATCGCCACAAAAAAGCCTTCTTCGGGCGCTACGATGTTGTAGCTAGTGAGGTCTACCGTGTACCACGCGCCGCCGCCGGGGGCCGACACTACCACGTTTTGGGTCAGAATGTCGGTGTTGGGCGCGCTGTAGTTGCCATCGGGCTTGTAGATACGGACGCGGAACGGCTCGCGCGGAAAGCCGTTTTCGCCGATATAAAACGACACCGAGCGGATATTGCCGAGGCGGTGGTTTTTGTCATTCTTGATGAAAAAGGCACACTGGCTGCCGGGCTGGCCTTGCAGCAGGCCCTCGCCGGGGCGGTTGGAAGTAGCACCGAGGCCCAGGTTTTTGACTTTGCCGCCCTTCACGGTTACGTTGCTGAGGGCAATGGCCATGCGCGGCACCTCAATGGTGAGGTTGGCCTGGGCCTGGCCGCGCTTTACTACGATAGCCATATGCTTGTAGCCCAGCGCCATAATTATCAGCGAGTCCTGCTCATTCTTGGTGGGCGCGGGCAGCTGAAACACGCCAAACTCGTTGCTAAGCGCGCCGGTTTGCTCTTCGCGCAGGCTCACTGAGGTGAAGGGCAGCGGCTCCTTGGTCTCTTTATCTACAATGTGCCCGGATAATAATACCGGGGCCTGCGCTTGCGCTAAACTAGGCAGACAAAATAAGAATAATGCAAAGTAAAGTAGGCTTCTGTACATAAATAATAGCTATTTAATTGCGGGAATACAAATCTATAACCTAATAGCGAATGGTTTCATAAGTAGCACATAAAAAAGTTGGCTGCTGGAGCGGGTAGGGTAAGCTTTAGCTTGCCAGTCGTGGTAAAGGCAAGCTAAAGCTTACCCTACACACCGCAATCGTGAACCTCCGAGCGCCAAACGGACGTATCTTTGTTTAAATCCTGTCTAAATAGCTCCGGCACCTTGGCTTTCCTTCGTCGTTCTTCTCCCGCCACCGCGCCCGCCCCGGTTTCGTTGCGCCGCACCGCCAACGATTTGCAGGTAGGCGAGCGCGCTACCGTGTGCTGCCTCAAAGACCCCGAGATGGCCCTCAAGCTCCTCGAAATGGGCTGCATCCCCGGCACGCAGGTGCGTCTGGCGGGCCGTGCCCCCCTCGGCGACCCACTGATGTTGGTGCTTGGCGATGAAGAATATACGCTGTCGCTGCGCGTGAGTGAGGCGGCCACGATTCAACTAAAAGACTAATTCTACCGACCTTTTTTCCGCCGATGCAGGATATTCCCACTGCGCCCCGGCCGACTACGCTGCCGCCCGCCCAGGCCCGGCCGGCTGCCGACCACCTGCCCCGCCTTGCCCTCATCGGCAACCCCAATTCGGGCAAAACCTCGCTGTTCAACCAGCTCACGGGCCTCAACCAGAAAGTCGGCAACTTTCCCGGCGTGACCGTGGACCGCAAAACGGGCATCGCGCAGCTCGGCGGCCAGCGCCGGGCTGAGATTATCGACCTGCCCGGCACCTACTCGCTCTACCCCAAAAGCCTCGACGAGCGCGTCATCACCGACCTGCTCTACAACCCCGATTCGGCCGACTACCCCAACTTCGTGGTGGTGACGGTGGATGCCAGTAACCTGCGCCGCAGCCTGCTGCTGTTCAGTCAGTTGGCCGACCTGGGCTTGCCCGCTATTTTGGCCTTGAACATGACGGACGTGGCCGCCGAGCGCGGCATCCAGATTGATTTGCCCGCGCTGGAGCGCGAGCTGGGCGTACCCGTGGTGCCCATGAACGCCCGCAAGGGCGTGGGCGTGGCGGCGCTGCGCATCGTGATGGCCGAGCGCCTGGCCGCCCCGCCCGCCCTGCGCTTCTGGAAGCTGGGCGACGACCTGCTGCCGCTGGTGCGCCAGATTCGCTACTACTTCAACCTGCACAACGACTACCTGGCGCTGCACTACGCGCACCAGTTTCGGGGCCTGCGCTTTCTGAGCGACGACGAACGGGCTTATATTCAAGAGCTTACCGATAAGTATAAGTTCGATTCGACCGCCCGGCAGGCCGAGGAAACCATTGCCCGCTACGCCCGCATCAACGAGCTGCTGCTCGAAGTAGTGACCGTGACGCGCACCGAGCAGCGCGAGCCGGTGTCGAACCGCATCGACAAGGTGCTGACGCACCGGGTCTTCGGCTACCTCATTTTTCTGGCGGTGCTGTTCCTGCTGTTTCAGGCCATTTTTGCCTGGGCGCAGTACCCAATGGACCTCATCGACCAGGGCGTGGCCAGCCTGAATGAGCTGATACAGGCGCACTTCCACGGGCCGCTGGTGCGGCTGCTCACGGAGGGCGTCATTGCCGGGCTGGGCGGAGTCGTGATATTCATTCCGCAGATTGCGCTGCTGTTCGCCTTTCTGGCGGTACTGGAAGAAACGGGCTACATGGCCCGCGTTACCTTTCTCATGGACAAGCTGATGCGGCCCTTTGGGCTGAGTGGCAAGAGCGTGGTGCCGCTCATTTCGGGGCTTGCTTGTGCCGTCCCGGCAATCATGGGGGCGCGCACCATCGAGAGCTGGAAAGACCGGATGCTCACCATTTTTGTGACGCCACTCATGTCGTGCTCGGCGCGCATTCCAGTGTACACGGTGCTGGTGGCGCTGGTGGTGCCCGACGAGGCGTGGCTCGGCATTTTCAACATGCGCGGGCTGGTGCTCATGGGTTTGTATCTGCTCGGGCTAGTGTCGGCGTTGGTGTCGGCGTTCGTCCTGAAAAAAATTCTCAAAGCTCGCGAGCGCAGCTACTTCATCATGGAGTTTCCGGTGTACCGCTGGCCGCGCTGGAAAAACGTGGGCCTCACCATCGTGGAGAAAGTGAAGGCGTTCATCTTCCAGGCCGGTAAGGTAATTGTGGCCATTTCGGTGCTGCTGTGGGTACTGGCCAGCTACGGGCCGGGCGATAGGCAGGACAAAGCCGAAGCCCAGATACGCCAGCGCGAGGAGCAGCTCGATACCCCGAATGCCGCCGGGCAATACCCCAAGCGGCGACCGCCAGAGGCCGGCGAGCTAGAGCGTGAAATAGCCTCCGCCCGCCTCGAAACCTCTTACGCGGGCACATTTGGCCACGTCATCGAGCCGGTTATCCGGCCGCTGGGCTTCGACTGGAAGGTAGGCATTGCGCTGCTCACGTCATTCGCGGCGCGGGAGGTATTTGTGGGTACCATGAGCACCATCTACAGCGTGGGCCAGGATGCCGACCTGGGCACCGTACAGCAAAAGCTTGCCAACGAGAAAGACATCAATGGCCAGCCGTTTTTCACGCCGGTGCGGGCGCTGTCGCTGCTCGTGTTTTACGTCTTCGCCATGCAGTGCATGAGTACGCTGGCCGTGACCTACCGCGAAACCAAAAGCTGGCGCTGGCCGCTCGGCCAGCTCGTGTACATGACCGGCCTGGCCTACGCCGCCTCGCTGCTGGTGTGGCAAGTGTTTAGTTAAGCTATTGGCTAATAGCTGCTGGCTATTAGCTTTCCGTCAATATAAAAGGCTGATAGCTAGCGGCTATTAGCTAAAAGCCAAGAAATGACTTCTTACGAAACCCTGCTGCACCTCGCCTTTCGCGACCCCGCCGACCAGGCCAAGTATCTGACGCCCGTAGCACTCGGCGCTTACGCCGCTTTTGAACGCGCCCCGCGCGCCGAGCAGGCATTTCGCTTCGAGCAGTGGCGGCTGGGTGTGGCGGCCAGCCTGCTGCGCCTGCTGGCCGACCTCGGCGACCACGACGAGGCCCGCCGCGCCTCCGACGTGCTGCACCGGGCGCTAAGTACCGCCCGCTCGCCCGAGGACATCGACCGGCAGATTCACAAGGAAACCAAGCTGTTCGACCAGATTTATACCAACCTTTACGTCAATGAGGAAGGCGAGGCGCTACTCGACCTTTTTGCCCACGCCCTCGACGCCGACGCGCCCGACCTGCTGGCCCAGGTAACGGATGAGGCCGTGGACCAGGCGCGCCAGTTGGATTTTGACGCCAGAAACGAGGATGAAGAGTAATTTTTGATAGTTTGGCGCGCGATGGTACACCCTACCTTTGCGCTTACGCATGACCCCTATCCAGTACCTCACCACGGCGGCCCAGGTGGCCGACGTAGCTTCCCACCTCGCCACGCTGCCGCGCATCGGCATCGATTTGGAGTTTGACGATAACCGCTACCGCTACGGCCGCCACCTGGCGCTTATCCAGGTGTTTGATGGCAGCACGGTGTATCTCATCGACCCGCTGCCGCTCGAGCCCGACATGGCCGCCGGCCTGGAGCCGCTGTTTGCGGTGTGCCGCAGCCCGGCCGTGGCCAAGGTGTTCCACTCCTGCAAGTCGGATATTCTGCTGCTCGACGAGCTCTTTGGCGTGCACTGCCGCAACATCGTGGACACCAGCGTGCAGTTTACGCTGCTGGCTTTGGAGGATAATAATATTTCGCTGGGTCGGCTCATTCAGAGTGAGTTGGGCTTTGAGGTAGACAAGGGCGAGCAGAAGTCGAACTGGCTGAAGCGCCCGCTCACCGAGGCCCAAAAAGAGTACGCCGCCAATGACGTGCTCTACCTCTTCGAGCTTACCGACCGCCTCACCGCGCGCCTGCAAGAGCAGGGCCGCGCCCAGTGGGCCGCCGAAGAAAACCACGCCCTCGAAGCCGTGCGCTACGGCCGCGACGAGCTGCGCCCGCACCTGCGCCTGGCCGGGAAATACCGCATCACGCCCCAGGAACTGCCGCTTTTTCGGGAGCTGTACGCCCTGCGCGACCGCGTGGCGCGCCAGCTCGACCGCCCCAGCTACATGGTGCTCAGCAACGACCGCCTGGCCGAGCTCACGCGCATGCCCATTGCCTCGCACGGCGCGCTGCGCGGGGCCGGCGGCCTGCACCCCGACCTTAAGCGCGCGCCCTACGCCGACGAGCTGGTGGCGCTGGCCAACGCCGACCTCGCCCCCGACGGCCCGCTGCCCGCCGACCAGCGCCGCCCGCAGCCCTTCCGCCGCCGGTTTAACGGCCCCATCGCGGCCCGCGCCGAAGCCCGCGAAACCCTGCTGCAAGCCCTCAAAAACCACCTGGCGGCCGACTACAGTCCGGTTTTGGCCAACACCGTGCTCAGTAACCGCCTCATCGGCGACGTAGTAGAGCAGGGCAGCCTGGCCGCCCTGCGCCCCTGGCAGCGCCAGCTGCTGGGCGAAACGGCCAGCCAGCACGGCCTACCGATGGCCGATTTGGAGGAGCCGCTGGCGTAGCGCAGAGTTTCGCAAAGTTGGCGGAGTTCCGCAGAGTTTTTCCTGGTAGTTTAGAACTCTGCGAAACTCCGCCAACTTTGCAAAACTCTGCGCTATTGCCTGATGAACAAGCTCATTGCCTTTCTGCTCCTTTGGCTGGCGCTGCCCGCCCTGGCCCAGGAAGCGCAGGTGCTGCGCGGCCTCGTGCTCGATGCCGATACGCACCAGCCCGTGCCGAACGCGCAGGTCGGCATCGCGGGTAATAAGCTGGGCACCAGCACCAATCAGGAAGGCCGCTTCGCGCTGCGGGTGCCCGTCGCCTACGCCAGTACCGAGCTGGAAATAGCCCTTTTAGGCTACCGCCGCTACGTGCGGGCGCTGCCGCCGCTGCCCGGCCCCGAGCTGCGCATCGAGCTGCAAGGCAGCCCGGCCAGCCTGGGCACGGTCGCCGTGTCGTCGTCGGTGCTGGGCATCGTAAAAGAAGCGGTGGCGCGCATTCCGCGCAACTACCCCACGCGACCGACGCGCCTGACGGGCTTCTTTCGCGAGTCGGACGACAACGCGACCAGCCACCAGTACTACTACCTCGGCGAGGCGCTGCTGGAAGTGCAAAAACCTGGCTACCAGCACTCGCGCGACGATGGGCAGGTGAAAATAGTGCAGCTGCGCAAGGTAGACCTGCGCCCCGCCCGCCCCGATGGCGTGGGCCTGGTGCCGATAAACTGGATTGCCGGCTCGTTCATCCCGCATCGCTTCGATTTCGTGCACAACCGGGCCGAGTTCATTCAGGAAAAGCACTTCAAGGATTACCAGTACCGCCTCACACCCCAAACTACCTTTCAGGGGCGGCCGGTGTACGTTATTGCCTTCGGCCCCCGGCCCGGCACCGACCGCGCCAATTTTGCCGGCGAGCTCTATATTGATGAGCAGAGCTACGCCTTTTTGGGGGCCAGCTGGCACCGCACGCCCAGCGGCATCCGGCGCGAGGGCGTGCTGTTGTTCGAGGCCAGCGAGCGGGCCTATCGCGTAGCCTACCAGCGCTATGCCGGGCGCTGGCACCTCAAAAGCGTGTGGTACAACACGCTGGGCCAGCCCGTGGGCGGGCAGGTGCGCCGGCACCTGGCCGAGTTTCTGACCACGGCCCTCGACACCACCCAAACGGCCACTATTCCCTACGCCGAGCGGGCGCAGTACGACGATATTTTCCTGCACGCCGCCGCGCCCTACGATTCGGCTTTCTGGAACAACTATACCACGCTGCTGCCACCCACCCAGCTACGCCTCGACCTGCTCGACCAGGAGCGCCAGCGCCAGGCCGAGCGCCTGCTGCGCGCCGCCGTGGCCCCGCCAGCCACCGATACCGCGCTGACTAGTAGTAAACCAACGCCTAAAAAATGGCCGGTGCGCGTGCGCTACACCTACGGCCTGGGGCTGCTGCCGGTGCAAGGGGCGCTGTCGGCGCTGGGCGCGGTAGTAGCCCCGGCGGGCTCGTTGTTCCGGGCCACGGCGGCGGCCGAGGCCCGCGCGCAAGCCGTGGCAGGCAGCTACGCGCTAGGCGTGCAGTTCGATTTGCCCAAAAACCTGTCCGTGTACGGCCTCACGCGGTCGGCTTTTGGGGGCGTGCAGGGGCAGGGCTGGGAAATCGGCCTGGGGTGGGAGCACAACCTCAACCCCCGGCACCGGCCCATCGTGGCGCGGCTGGGCGTGGCCTACCTGCGCCAAAGCCTCGGCCGCGACTTTGGCACCTTCGATAACCCCGACGACGGGTTGCGCCTGGCCGGCACTCGCCTCGCTACCGACCGCCTGAACCTGGCCCTGCAAAGCGTAACTGAGGGCGTGCAGCCGCGCTTGGGTTTGGGCGTCGAGCTCAGCCACAAATGGGAAGTTGTGGCCGACTTGGGTTACCTCTGGCCACTGCGCACCCGCACGCAGTTGCTGGCCACCGAGCAGGGCGGCTTCTTTCATTTCGATAGTGAAAGTGCGCTCGACCTGCCCGCCAGCGAGGTGCAGCTGATAGTAGCCGGCCAGCCCGCCCCGGCTGCGCCGTGGCGGCTGGGCCACCTGCTGCTGGGCGTGGGCCTGCTACACCGGCTGGGTCGGTAGCCGGGTTGCGGTAAGCTGTGGCTTGCCGTGTTATGCTTAGGTGCGCGCCCCGGTTTTTTCAAGGTTTGCACCCCAAACGCCGCAACCCGCGCGAAAGCCTGCGGCACCTGCTAAATTTGGCCGCACCATGACCGAGCCTCAGCCCAATCCCGCGCCCCTCTTACCCGGTAAGTCTACCTCGGGGTGGCGTTTTTGGGGGCAGGTAGCGCTGTGGACGCTGCTGGCGCTGACGGGCCTGGGCGTGGGCGTGGTGAGTAAGTTTCTGTACCAAAGCAATGTGCCGGCCCACGCCGATGGCCCGGCCTACCTCTACATCCGGCCGGGCGAAAAGCTGAGCGGCGTATTTCGCAGCCTGCGCCAGCCGGGCGTGCTCGAGCGGCCGACCGAGTTTATCGTAGTAGCGAGCCTGCGCGGCCTGGGTCGGAAGCAAAATGCCTTGCACCCCGGCCGCTACACGCTGCGCCCCGGCCTGGGTAACCTCGACCTGCTGCGCCTGCTCGAAAGCGGCCGGCAGGATACCATAGCCTTCACCCTCACGCCCTTTCACTACCTGCCGCAGCTGCCGCGCCAGGCCGGCCGCCAGCTATACACCGACACCGCCCGGCTGCACAAGCTACTGGCCGACAGCACGTATTTGGCCACGCATTTTGGGCTCGACACTGCTACCATCCGGACGCTGTTCATCCCCGGCCAGCTGCGCTTGTTCTGGCCCACGCCGGCCGAAGCGTTTCTTGATTCGGTGGCTGCCCGGCACCGCCGCTTCTGGAGCGCCACCCGCCGCCGCCAGGCCGATTCGCTGAAAATGACGCCCGTACAAGTGGCCGTGCTGGCCAGCATCGTGCAGCGCGAAACTGCCCAGCCCACCGATAAGCCCCTTATCGCGGGCGTGTACCTCAACCGCCTGCGCAAGGGCCAGCCCCTGCAAGCCGACCCCACGCTGCTGTGGCCCCTGCACGGCCTGGGCACCCGCAAGCGCGTGCTCAACGTGGACAAAAAAGTGGATTCGCCCTACAACACTTACACGCACAAGGGCTTGCCGCCCGGCCCCATCACCACGCCCTACCCACAGGCGCTCGATGCCGTGCTGCGCCCCGCCCGGCACAAGTACGTATTCTTCTGCGCCCGCCCCGATGGCAGCGGCTTCTCCGACTTCGCCGAAACCTTTGCCGACCACAAGCGCAACGCCCGCCGCTACTGGCAGCACCTGGATAGCCTGAAAATCAAGAAGTAATGGTTGAATGGGCGGATTGTTGAATGGTTGAATTGGGTAGACTGTATCCAGCCCAACGCAATTCACCCAGTCAGCAGTCTAACAGTTCAACCATCCAGCAATTTACCCATCCACCCCCATGCGTCTCGTTATTCAGCGCGTCCGCGAAGCGTCCGTTACCGTCGAAGGTGCCATTACCGGCCAGATTGGCCCCGGCCTGCTCGTGCTCGTAGGCTGCGCGCCCACTGATGAGGAGGCCGCGCTCACTTGGCTGGCGCGCAAGCTGGTGAGCCTGCGCATTTTCGGCGATGAGAACGGGCAAATGAACCTAAGCGTGCGCGACGTGGGCGGCGAAATCCTGGCCGTGAGCCAATTCACCCTGTTGGCCGATGCCCGCAAGGGCAACCGCCCTAGCTACACCGGGGCCGCCCCGCCCGCCGTAGCCGAGCCGCTCTACCAGCGCTTTGTGGCCCTGGTGGCGCAGGAGCTGGGCCAGCCGGTGCCCACGGGCATCTTCGGGGCCGACATGCAGGTGCGCCTACTCAACGACGGGCCCGTTACGATTGTGCTCGACTCGCCAACCACCGCCTAAGGCGGGCCGCACTTACTACTTATTCAGGAAAAGTGAATGGCTTAAAGCCAGGAGCTAACAGCTTATCAAACAATGACCCTCGACCAAGCCCAAGCCACCGTAGATGAGTGGATTACGACCACCGGCGTGCGCTATTTCAGCGAGCTCACCAACCTGGCCATTCTCACCGAAGAAGTAGGGGAGGTGGCTCGCCTCATTGCCCGGCAGTACGGCGAGCAGTCGTTTAAGGAGTCGGACCGAGGCCGCGAGCTGGGCGACGAACTGGCCGACGTGCTCTTCGTGGTAATCTGCCTGGCCAACCAAACCGGCGTGAACCTCACCGATGCCCTGGCCCGCAACCTTGCCAAGAAAACCCAGCGCGACGCCACCCGCCACCGCGACAACCCCAAATTAAGTTAAGAGTGAGGAGTTAAAAGTTATGAGTCAGCTTTTTAGGCATTCTCATAAACTAGCCAACTCTTAATTGCTAACTCATAACTCTCAACTGAATATGAACCCGCAGCTAACCAAGCTACTAGCCATTGCCGGGCAGCCCAGCCGCCGCATCGTGGGCCTGATGTCGGGTACCTCGCTCGATGGCCTCGACGTGGCCCTGTGCCGCTGCACCGGCCACGGCGCCACCCTCAGCGTGGTGCTTGAGCACTTTGCCACCGTGCCCTACGAGGCCGAGTTTCAGCAGCGGCTGCGGGCCATTAGCCAGCCTACCGTGCCGCTGCAAGAAGTGGTGGTGCTACACGCCGAAGTGGCCCGCCGCAATGCCGCCACGGTGCTGGCCTGCCTGGCGCAGTGGGGCGTAGCGCCCGCTGAAGTAGACGTGCTGGCCAGCCACGGCCAAACCATCTGGCATGCACCCCGCCACCAGCATCGGCGGGCCGATTTTGGGCACCACGCCACGCTGCAAATCGGCGACGGCGACCACCTGGCTCACCTCACGGGCATCATCACGCTCTCCGATTTTCGCCAAAAGCACGTGGCCGCCGGCGGCGAGGGTGCCCCGCTGGCCCCCTTTGCCGATGAGCTGTTGTTTCGCCAGCCGGGCACCAACCGGCTGCTGCTCAACCTGGGCGGCATTGCCAATTTTACCTTCCTGCCCGCCGATGGCGGCCCCGCGCAGGCCACCGACACCGGCCCCGCCAACACGCTGCTCGACCACGTGGTGCGCCAACACTACCCCGACAAAAACTACGATGCGGGCGGCTACCTCGCCGCCCAGGGCCACGCGCACGCGGGCTTGCTTGCGGCGCTACTTAGCCACCCGTTTTTCACCCAGGCTTTCCCCAAAACCACTGGCCCCGAGCTGTTTTCGCCCACGTACCTGAAATCCAGCCAGGCCAAAACCTCGACTACCGGCCTGCCCGCGCCCGACTTGCTGGCTACGCTCGTCGAGCTCACGGCCACGGCCGTGGCCCAGGCCGCCCGGCACTACCTGGGGCCGCAGCCCACGGCCGAAATCCTCATCAGCGGCGGTGGGGCGCACAATGCCACGCTGCTCGCGGCGCTGGCCCGGCACCTGCCCACCGCCCGCCTGCTCAGCACCGCCCAGGCCAGCGTGCCCCCCGATGCCAAAGAGGCTATTTTGTTTGCCGTGCTGGCCAACGAGACGCTGGCTGGCAACCCAGCGCTGAGCCTGGGTAAGATTTCGCTGCCGTAGCTAGGCTATTTGGATTGTTAGCAGAAAACGCCTGTCATGCTGAGCTTGTCGAAGCATGATAGGCGTTTTCTGCTGTGGTTTCTGCTGTAAAAAAACCTGCCTTATCACCGATTTCGCACCCGAAAGCCCAGCACTTCCCGCGTCGTGGTGTCGCGAAAAGTGACTTCGAGCAGCACGAGCGGCGGTTTTTGCAAGGAATCCTGGGCAAAGGAAAAGCGGTAAAACCACGGCTCGCCACCGCCGCGCTCGCTCAGGTGCGTGCCAAACGTGTACAGCTCGATGGCCCGGCCGCGCTGCTTGCCCAGTTGCCGCAAGGGCCGAGCCGCAGAGCTAAAAGCCGCCCGCGGCAGCGTAGCGCGCACCTCAGGAGCTAGACGGCGGTAGGCGGCGGGATAGTCGGCGCGTACCACTTCGGTAAGGAAGCGGTAGGCCACTTGCGCCTGCGTGGGGGCCGGCGGGGCTTGCCAGCCAAGGCCCACCACCAAGCCGGTAATGACCGCCAGCAGCGACCAGCCGCTGCGGCTGCTAGGGTTGAGGTGCTTATTGGCCACGGCCAAAAATACAGCGGGGCGGCCCGGCCTGTGCCGAGCCGCCCCGTTGTGGGCAAAATGGGAGTTACTACTTGTCTTCTTCTTTAGGCACCAGCACAAAAACGTCCTCGCCGGGCCGTTTCATGAGGTACTTTTCGCGGGCAAATTTCTCCAGCAAGGCCGGCGAGCTCAGCAGCTCGGCGCGGTCGTGCTTCACGGCCTCGATGCTTGACTCGTAGTACTCTTTTTCCGACTTCAGCTCGTGCCACTTGCGGTACATATCGTACTGCTTGCTCACGTCGTTGCCATCAAACAGCACCATCCAGACCACAAAGGCGGTGCCGGTGAGGAAGTAGAAGTTGCGCAGCACGCGCAAAATGGGGAAGAGAAAAGCGGGCGGTCGCATACGTGTAGGGTAAGCTTTAGCTTGCCTTTTGAAAAGCAAAATCAACGAGTGGCAAGCGAAAGCTTACCCTACATTTTTACATTTTCTTGCCGGGGAAATACGCCATTTCGCCCAGCTCCTCCTCGATGCGGAGCAGCTGGTTGTACTTGGCCATGCGGTCGGAGCG
>JAKONR010000367.1 GCA_022701825.1 Hymenobacteraceae bacterium
CTCATCTGGTCGAATATCTCGACCTTATCGATGGCATCGGCGGGCAGGTTTTTGAGTACCGCATCCGGGTCGGTACCAAAAAACGGCTTGCCATCGACCAGCACCTGCTGCACCTGCTCGCCCTGGGCCTGGGTTTTGCCCTGTGCATCGACCTGGATGCCCGGCATCTTGTTGATGAGGTCGCCGGCTGTTGCATCGGGATTGACTTTGAACGACTTGGCGTTGATGCTTGTGGTGTCGCCACGCTGCACCTGCACTACCTGACCGGTTACTTCCACGGTTTTCAGCACCGTGCCGCCCACTTGCAGTGCCAGGCTGCCCACCGCTACCGGCTGCCCGCCGGCGGGCACCGTCAGGGCCTGCTGCTGGTCCTTGTAGCCGATAAACGAGGCCGTGAGCAGGTAGCGCCCCGGCGCCACGTTATCGAGCTGAAACGAGCCATCCTGGCCCACGGCCGTACCGGTTTTCACCGAGTCGGGCAGGTGCGTGAGCACGATATTGGCCCCGATGAGTGGGCTCTGGTCTTTGGCATCGAGGACTTTGCCGCGTACCGGGCTTTGGGCCTGCGCCGCCACGGCCACCAGCGAGGCAGCCCCCGTAAAGAGTAAAAATCGCATAGAAACAGGAGAAGGATGGGAACTGATGAAGGTAGTTGGATGCGTTGGGATAGTTAAGGTTTATACCCGGCGCAGCAGCAGCAGGCCGTCGCGCACGGGCAGCAGCAGCGGCACCACGCGCGGGTCGTGCCGCACCCGGTCATTAAAGGCGCGCACGGCCCGCGTGTCGTGGTCATTGGCCTTCAAATGATAGTCAGCCAGCGCCTTTCCACCCCAAAGTACATTGTCCACGATGAGTAGCCCGCCCGGCCTCACCTGGTTTATTACCAGCTCAAAATACCGGCCGTTGTTAATCTTATCGGCATCAATAAAGACCAAGTCCCACACTTCACCGACCAACCCGCTCAAAACATCGCGCGCGGCCCCGATATGCAGCGTCACGGCCGCTGCCAAGCCCGCCGCCGCCACGTAGCGCCGGATGCGGCTTTCGCGCTCGGGGTTGATTTCGATGGTGTGAAGGTGGCCGTTTTCAGCCAAGCCTTCGGCCAGGCACAGCGTAGCGTAGCCCGTAAACGTGCCGATTTCGAGCACTCGCCGCGGCCGCAGCAGGTGCGAGAGCATACTCAGCAGCCGGCCCTGCCAGTGCCCGGTGGCCATGCGCGGCATCAGGAGCTGCAAATGCGTTTCGCGCCAGAGCTGGTAGAGTAGCGGCGGCTCGGGCTCGGAGTGTTGGTCGGCGTAGGTTTGGATAGGGTCGTTGGTCATAGAAAAAGCGATTAGCTATCAGCTATTAGCCAATAGCTTGGTTAAAAGGCTCCAGCCGAAAGCGGTACACCCGAAAGCCCGAGCGACCCGGTCCATACGTGTGGGCCACCACCCGCCACAGCCCTTCGTAGCGAAACTGCCAGTCGCCGCCCGGCGCGATGCGCCGGAATACGCGCACCGGCCGCCCGGTTTGCTGGCTGCGAATGAGGGCGCGGTTGCGGTGGGTGAGCACCTGGTCGGCTACCTGGCGGCCGGTTTCGGCATTGCGCCCGCCGTGGCCGGCGTACCAGAAGTAGGCTTCTTGTATCTCGTCGTCTTCGTACTGGTCGGCCAGAATGAGGCTTTCGGCACCCTCGGCGGCCGTGGCGCACACGCCTGCCCGGCGCGGCCGGTGCTGGCCCCGCAGCGAAAGCTCCAGGCGCGAGTGAAACAGGTCGCCCGGCCGGGCGCTGCCAACGTGGCCAAAAAGGGGAGCACGCATAAGCAGCATCTTAATGCCCCGATGTGGCGAGCGGCCGGTAAATATGCTGTCGATGATAAGCCAAGTGCGCTTGGCCGGGCTGGTGCGCCGCGTGCAGCCGCAGCCGGCCAGGTAGCCCCAGCAGCGAAAAATCATCAGCTATGCTGAAGCTGCCAAAATCGAACAACGCGTGGTGGTTAGGGCAGAGGCACAGCACGTTGGGCAGCGTATCGGTGCCGTGGTGCGGCGCGCCCAGCGGCCGAATGTGGGCCGCCTCGGCATAAAAACCCGCCGGCGTAGCCAGGCGCTCGCCGCACACCTGGCAGCGGCTGCCGTGCACCGCCTTCACCTGCCGCGTGATGCCGGTGTCCCGAATCAGGCGCGAAACGGTGGCCTCGTAGCGCGGCGCGGGCTCGGCCGCTGTGGTGGGCTGGTCGAATAAATCGGCCGGTGCGTAGGGCCGGGCGGGCGCGGGCGGCACCTGGGCCTCCGTCACCAGCGGCTCTAGCCGAAACAGGAAAACCATAAATCCCGACCGGCCCGGCCGGTAGTCGCGGCTCACCACCCGAAACAGGCCTTCGTAGCGGAAGGCCTGGGCGTTGCCAGCAGTCGTTACCTTGCGGAATACGCGCACCGGCAGGCCCGTAACCTGACTACGGACCAAGCCTTTATTGGCTTTGGTTAGCTGCTGGTCGGCCACTTGCTGGCCGCTCTCGTCGCTGCGCCCGCCGTGGCCGGTGTAGAGGATAAAGTCGTCGTGGACTTCGTCGTCCTCGTACTTATCCGACAGCACGATGCTTTCCGCGCCCTGCTCCTGGGTGGCACAAATGCCGGCTTGCAGCGGCCGGTGCTGCCCACGCTGCGCCAGCTCGGCCCGCGACGCAAACAAGTCGCCCGGCCGCGCCGACCCCACATGACCGAACACAGGCACTCCCGCCATCGCTATTTCCCTTCCGGCACGTATTGCAGCAAGCTCAGGTTGTCTTCCGACAAAATTTCGTTGGCCAGCGCCCGCAGCTCGCGGGCCGTGACGGCCTCGATGCGGCCAAAAATCTCGGGCAGCGGCTCCACCCGGCCAATGTCGAGGGTGCTTTTGCCGAGCAGCTGCATCAGGCCCGAATTGCTTTCCTCGCTCATGGCCAGCTGGCCCATGAGCTGGTTTTTGGCTACGTGCAGCTGGCTGGTAGTCAGCTCTTTTTCGCGCAGCAGCTTCAGCTCCTTGTGCACCAGCCCGAGCGTGCGGCTTAGCTGCTTGCCCTCGGTGCCGAAGTAAATGCCGAACAACCCCGTGTCGGTGTAGGGCGAGTAGCTGCTGTCTATGGTGTACACGAGGCCGTATTTTTCGCGCACCGCCAAGTTGAGGCGCGAGTTCATGCCCGGCCCGCCCAGAATGTTGTTAAGCATAAAAAACGGAATGCGCCGCGCATCGGTGAGTGGGTAGGCCGGGCCGCCCAGCAGGCAGTGCGCCTGCGAAATAGGCCGCGCCTCAACCTGCGTTTGCCGCTCGTAGTGCCCAAAAGGCAGGCGCGGGCGCTCGCCCAGGCGGGCCGGCAGCGGCGCCAGCAGCTTGTCGGCCAGGCGCTTCACTTCCTTGAACGGTAGGTTGCTCACCGAGCTGAAAATCAGCCGGTCGGTGCGCACGTTTTCGTTGTAAAAAGCGTGAAAGTCTTCGCTGTGAAAGCCGCTCACGCTCTCGCGGGTGCCCAAAATGTTGACCCCCAGCGGGTGCTGCCCAAATATCACCGCGTCGAAGTCGTCGATAATGGCGTCTTCGGGCGCATCCTGGTACATGCTCATTTCTTCCAGAATCACGCCGCGCTCCTTCTCGACCTCGCGCTCCGGGAATACCGAGTTGAAGGTCAGGTCGGTAAGCAGCTCAAAGGCCCGCTCGAAGTGCGTGCTCAGCAGCGTGGCGTAGAAGCAGATTTTTTCCTTGGTCGTGTAGGCGTTCAGCTCGCCGCCCACGGTTTCGAGGCGGTTCAGGATGTGAAACGACTTGCGCTTGTGCGTGCCCTTGAAGGCCATGTGCTCCCAAAAGTGCGCCAGGCCCTGCTGGTGGTCCTTTTCGTCGCGCGAGCCAATATCAAGCAGAAAGCCGCAATGCGCGATTTTGGTGTGTAAAACCTGCTTGTGCAGCAGGCGAATACCGTTGGGGTACTCGTGAATTTCGTAGTCTAGCATTACTACCTATAAGCAAAATAAAGCCGCAAAGTTCGGGCCTGTTGGCTGGACTTTGTAGTCCGGCCGCGCGCGTGGCGCGCATCGACGTAAGCGAATGTCTGCCAGCGTCGATGCGCGCTACGCGCGCGGCCGGACTACAAAGTCCGCGCTACAGTTTCTGTGCCCGCATCAGGTCATCGGCCGCCTGTAGCAGCTTCAGCCGCAGCTGCGGGTTGTAGCTGCCGGCCGGGTGCGCCGCCAAAAACGCCTGCACCGTGCGCGCCGCCGTGGCCGAGCGGTAGTAGCCCAGCGTACCCGAGAGCCACGCCGCCGGAAAAAAGATATCGCCCGTGGCTTGAATCTCAGCGAGTAAGTCCAGGCTGGCGGGCAGGTATTTCTCCGAGGTAGCCTGCCGCAGCGGGTGGTGCAGGTAGCCGAGCGCCGTGGCTACCCAGGCTTCTTTTTCGCGGTTTTTCTCGTCTTTGAGGGAGGCAAAAAATTGGTCGCGCACCGCCACGTTGGGCGAGAGCGCGGGTAGCAGAAACTCCAGCCGCTGGCGGCGGTCTACGTTTTTAATGCGCGCTAACTGCTCGGGCAGCAGGGGCTGCGGGGCGCGGTAGTCGCGCACGGCCAGGGATAGCGCCAGGCTGGTGTAGTCATCCTCGGTCAGCTTCACCTGCGCCGGGGGCTGCTGCGTTTGCCAGATTTTATAAAGCCGCGTCTGGGCGGCCGGGCTCAGGGCAATGCCTTGGTAAGCCTTGAAATACAGCTTTTGGGCGCCCGGCGTGCGCTGCGCCAGCAGGGCTTGCCACAGGGCATCTTCGAGGGCGGGGGCGCGGCCGGCGCGGGTGCTGGCGGACGTAAATTTCCAGAAAATATCGCTCAGCTGGTTAGTCAGAAGCTTGATGTTGAGCTCATTGGTTTCGTGAGCGAGCTGCTGCTGGTAGGTGTCGAGCAGCTCGCGCGCCGCGCTGCCGCCGCTGTGGTCGTTGAGCATGCGCTCGTAGAGCGTGATGTAGAGCGCCGCCCGCACGCTGGGCGGCTCGTGCAGCAAGCCCTTGTCGGTGAGCGCGCCCAGGCGGCTGGTAAGGCTCGCTGACACCGGAAACACGCCGTAGCCCAGGCCGTGGTAGTTGAGCAAAGCCACGGCCGGCAGCGGCTGGCCCACGGCCCAGGGCACCGCCACGGTAGCTTGGTCGGAACTCGCGTCACCGACTTTAAGCAGCTGGCCGGTGGGCGAAACCAGCGCCACATCGAACCGCTGTGGCCAGATGCGGGCTGACCCGTCCTCAGCCCGCTGATGAATAAGCAGCTCCGTGATTTTGCCGGCCTCGCCCCGCACTTCGTAGCTGAACACTGGCCGGCCCGGCTCATTCACCCACACCTGGTTCCAAGCGGCGAGGTCGGCGGGCGTGTGGGCATCCAGGATGGCGATGAGGTCGGGCCAGGTGGCGTTGCCGTGGGCGTACTTCTGCAAATACTCGCGCACGCCGGCCCGGAAGTTTTCCTCACCCATCAGCCCTTCGAGCTGCCGCATCATGATGGGCGCCTTGTGGTAAATGATGTTGCCGTAGAGCGAGCCCGCATCCTGCAAATTGGGCAGCGCCTGCCGGATGGCGTTGGCCCCCGGCGTGCGGTCGACGGCGTAGGCGGCGGGGTAGTGGTCGGTCAGAAACTTGAGCAGTTGGTCGTCGCCCTGGGCGCTGCCGCTCATTTTATCGGCCATGAAATTGGCAAATACCTCCTTCATCCACACGTCGTTAAACCAGCGCATGGTCACGAGGTCGCCAAACCACATGTGGGCCGTTTCGTGGCCAATGAGGTTCTGGCGGGCCACCAACTGGTCCTTGGTCGCGCCATCATCCAGAAAGAGGCTGGCGGCCTTGTAGTCGATGTTGCCCACGTGCTCCATGCCGCCGTACTGGAAGTCGGGGATGCTCGTGAAGTCGAATTTCTGAAACGGATACGGCAGGCCCGTGTAGTTTTCCATAAAC
>JAKONR010000394.1 GCA_022701825.1 Hymenobacteraceae bacterium
AGCAGTTGCCAAGCTTGCAGCGGGTCGGCGCGGCTACGGCCGTTGCCGGGCGTTAGTAAAAACGTCTGTTATTGCGAGCGCAGCGAAGCAATCGCATCAGGACGAGCGGCTCGGGTGCGATTGCTTCGCTGCGCTCGCAATGACAAACGCTTATAAGCTGTCTCTGCTCCGTATAAAGCATTACTTATCAACTTCAATTTATAATCCCGTCTTCCTGCATTTCTGCTATGAATTCGTCCCTCTCCGACCAGCTGCCGTCAGCCTTCTTCCCAGCCTCTACCCCCGCCAACCTCACCCGCGCCGATTTTGGTCCCGATTTCCGCTGGGGCGCGTCGGCCGCCGCCTACCAGACCGAGGGCGCCTGGAAAACCCACGGCAAGGGCCGCAGCATCTGGGACGACTTTACGGACCGCAGCGGGCGCATCAGCCGCAACGAGGACGGGCGCGTGGCCGCCGATTTCTACCACCGCTACGAAACCGACCTCAACCTGGCTCGCAGCCTGGGCATGAGCGCGTTTCGCTTTTCGGTGTCGTGGCCACGGGTGCTGCCCGAGGGCACCGGGGCCATCAACCGGCACGGCCTGGGCTTCTACGACCGGCTGGTCGATGCCTGCCTGGCGCGCGGCCTCGAGCCTTGGCTCACGCTCTACCACTGGGACCTGCCCAGCGCCCTGCAAGCCCGCGGCGGCTGGACCAACCGCCAGGTAGTGGGCTGGCTCAGCGAGTACGCCGAGGTAATGGCCCGCCACCTCGGCGACCGCGTGCAGCACTGGATGGTGCTGAATGAGCCGATGGTATTTGTGGGGGCCGGGCACCTGCTGGGGCTGCACGCGCCGGGGCGGCGCAGTTTGGGCGCGTTTTTGGGGGCGGCGCACCACGCGGCGCTGGCCCAGGCAGAGGGCGGGCGGGCGCTGCGGGCGCTGCTGCCGGCCTCGGCGCGCATCGGCACCACGTTTTCGTGTTCGCAGCTCACGCCGCGCACCCCCGGCAACGCCCGCGACGAGGCCGCCACCCGCCGCACCGACGCCCTGCTCAACCGCTTTTTTGTGGAGCCAACCCTCGGCCTGGGCTACCCGCTGGCCGAGCTGCCGCTGGTGGCCTGGCTGCTCCAGCGCTATCATAAAAGTGGCGACGAGCAGCTGCTGAAGTTCGATTTCGACTTTTGGGGCATCCAAAACTACACCCGCGAGGTGGCGCGCGCGGCCCCGTGGCTGCCGCCGCACTGGGCGGCCCTGGTGCCGGCCAAGCAGCGCGGCGTACCCACCACCGACATGGGCTGGGAGGTCTGCCCCGAGTCCATCTACCACATGCTCAGGCAGTACGCTGCCTACCCCGGCGCGCCGCAGCTGGTCATCACCGAAAGTGGCTCGGCTTTCCCCGACGAGCTGCTGCCCGGCCGCGTGCCCGACGCGGCCCGCCGCGCCTACCTGCAAGCGGCCATCGGGCAGGTACGCCGGGCCCAGCTGGAGGGCGTGGATGTGGGCGGCTACTTCGCCTGGTCGCTCACCGACAATTTTGAGTGGGCCCAAGGCTACGCGCCCCGCTTCGGCCTCATCCACGTCGACTACGAAACCCAGCAGCGCACCATCAAGGACTCGGGGCTGTGGTACCGCGAGTTTTTGGGCGGCGCGCCGCCGAAGGCCGGGCGGGTGAAGGTAGCCGGGGAGGCCAGCGCCGCGCAGTAGCACGAACAACTTTTTTCACTAAAGAACTGTATATTTGTGCAGGGAGTGGAACGTTTCGGACGCTTAAGAGGAGGACGTGCTTTCGGGCACGGTGCATCGCTCGCCACTCGATAGAAGAAAGTCAGTCGCTTAGGCGGCTGGCTTTTTTTTATACATCGTGACCAAAGCCAGCTGCTGGCGGCCAGGGCGCCACTCCATGATGGCGACGGTAGTGCCCGCCGGTGTTTTCCATTGCATCTCTACGCGCGGCTGCTTGCCCGGCTTGGCCTGCCCGGCGCACACGGCAGTTGGCTGATGCAACCACTCAGCTAGGTCCAGCAAGTCAGTTTCGATTATCGGAATCTGCCCGCGAGCCATTTCGGCTTTCGCTTTCGCCACTCCGTGCTGCGCAAGGGTGTGCCTTATTCCGTCTGAGTCAATCAGCAGATTGAGTTCCACCACGGCAGTGCCTAACGCCGCTGCTACTTCCCGGGCCACCAGCAACGGCAGCGCCTGTAGTCGACAAAAAGCTTTGTCACCCCTGTTTAAGGGACTAGCCGTAAGGGTTAGCAGGGCGGGTAAATTGGCAACCTCCTGGCTCATTAAATTTTTTAGCGCCTTATTAATCAGCCCATCATATGGAGCCAGCGCGTGCGTACTGGCATGCAGAGCAGCCTAAAACTACTGCGGTGCCGCAAGCTATTTGTCAGATAGCCGTAGGTTTGCCCGATGAATATAGGCCAATGGGTTTCGGATGCGCTCGAATGGGCCGACACGCGCATCACGCGCGCGGCGGCGCGGCTAGGGCGCCTGCGGCCCCTGCACCTCGACGTGTACCGCAGCTACGGCACCCCGCACCGCTTCTACCTCAAGGGCCGCCTGCTCGCCGACCGCGGCCTCACACCCCAGACCGAGGCCGACTCGCCCTGGCGCAATTTCCAGGCGATGTACCGGCGCTTCAACAGCCGCGAAATACCGAAGGCCCAGATAGTAGTGGAGCTACCCGGTGGCCTCGACGCCTACGCCACCACCGACAAAGGCGGCTACTACACCCTGGCCCTCGACCCGCCCCAGCTGCCCACGCCCACCGACTACCTCTGGCACCCGGTGCCGGTGCAGGTGAGCCGGCTGCCCAAGCGCTTTCGGGGCCTCGACGGCACCATCAAGGGCACCGCGCAGGTGCTGATTCCGCCCGCCACGGCCGAGTTCGGGGTAATTTCCGACCTCGACGACACGGTGATTGTGACCCGTGCCACGCATATTTTGCGGATGCTGCGCACGGTGCTCTTTCGCAACGCGCACTCGCACGAGCCGCTCTCGGGCGTGGCGGCGTTTTACCAGGCCTTGCAGCTGGGGCTGAGTGGCCGGCCCGACAACCCGTTTTTCTACGTCAGCTCCTCGCCCTGGAACCTCTACGACGTGCTCGAAGACTTCCTGCGCCTGCGCGGCATTCCGCTGGGGCCGCTGCTGCTGCGCGACTCGCTGCTGAGCGGCCCCAAGCGCGGGCCGGGCGACGTGAGCAGCGGCAACGACTCGCTGCACCACGGCCATAAACTAAAGGAAATCAAGCAGCTGCTGGACACCTACCCGCACCTGCCCTTCATCCTGCTCGGCGACAGCGGGCAGCACGATGCCGACATCTACGCCGAAGTAGTGCGCCAGCGACCGGGCCAGGTCAAAGTCATCTACATCCGCGACGTGGGCCTGCCCGCCCGCCTCGAAGTAGTAACGCCTGTGGCGCAGGCCCTGCAACACGAGTTCAAGGTAGAAATGCTGGTAGTACCCGATTTCCTGACCGCCGCCCGGCACGCGACCGGGCTAGGGCTGATTACGGCCGAAGGGCTGGCTGGCGTAGAGGCCGCCAGCCGCGAGCAGTAGCGCGAACTTTGTAGTTCGCGTTTTTACGCTGTTCGCCTGTGGCAAAAACGCGAACTACAAAGTTCGCGCTACTGCGCTTGCCGCCGACCTTTGCAACTTGACTTTTCTGCTTTCGTTTTGGCCCACTCCGTCCAAACCCTTCTTCCCTCCTGGCGCACGGTACTGCGCGTGAGCCTGCAAACGGCGGCAGCGCTGTTTCTGCTGTCGGTAGTGTGGGTGCTGCTCTACCGCTGGGTGCCGCCGCCCGCCACCTGGCTGATGCTCGACCGCCGCGCCCACGCGCCGGTGGGCCGCGGCTATATCGGCATTCAGGCCGATTCGCGCCACGCCAATTACCGCTTCTGCACCCTCGATGAGGTGTCGCCCAGTATCCCGCTGGCCATGGTGGCCGCCGAAGACCAGCGCTTCCTCCTTCACCACGGCTTCGACATGGACGGCATGTGGCAGGCCGCCAAGTACAACTGGAACCGCGGCGAGGGCAAGCCCGTGCGCGGCGGCTCCACCATCTCGCAGCAGGTGGCCAAAAACGTGTTTTTGTGGCAGGGCCGCTCCTACGTGCGCAAGGCCGCCGAGGCCTATTTTACCATGCTGATAGAAGCGCTCTGGAGCAAGCGCCGCATCATGGAGATGTACCTGAGCGTGGCCGAAATGGGCGACTGCACCTTCGGCGTGGAGGCCGCCAGCCAGCGCTACTTCCACAAGCCGGCTCGCGATGTCAGTGCCCCCGAGGCGGCCCTGCTGGCCGGCGTACTGCCCAATCCGCTCCGCTTCCGGGCCAGTCAGCCGGGGCCGCAGGCCCGGGCCAAGCAGTTGCGCGTGCTGCGCCACATGCGGGCACTGGGCGGCACGGCCTACGTGGCTACCTTGCTGAAGTAGCAGCCTTGTATAAGGGTGTGTTGCATACAATTGTCATACTGAGCGTAGCGCAGCGGAGTCGAAGCATCTCTTTAGCATAGTAATTTCTACTATAAACAACGAAGCGATAGCGATGCTTCGACTCCGCTGCGCTGCGCTCAGTATGACAGTTTCTTTCGCATATAACTAACTTGATATGAAACAGCTACTCCTTCTCACCGCAAGCCTGGCCTTAACCTTTGCCCGCCCGGCCGCCGCTGCCCCGCCCGCCGGCCCGCCCGAGGCGCGCAAGGCCATTGCCCAGGTGCTGGCCACCCAAACGGCCGCCTGGAACCGGGGCGACATCCCCGGCTTCATGGCCGGCTACTGGCACTCCGATTCGCTAGTGTTCCTCGGCAGCAAGGGCATGACCTACGGCTGGCAGCCCACCCTCGACACCTACCGCAAAACCTACAGCGACGCCGCCCGCATGGGGCAGCTCGATTTCAGCCAGCTGCGCATCACGCCGCTTTCGGCCGACGTGGCGCAGGTGGTGGGGCACTGGCACCTGGCCCGGCCGCAGGCCGGCGACTTGCAGGGGCAGTTCCTGCTGATTTTTCGGCGCATCAAGGGCGAGTGGGTGATTGTGGCCGACCATTCGAGCTAGCGCATGAACATTCAGCCGTTCCTGGCCGAGTTGCGGAGCTTCGTCACCGGCACCTTTGCCGAGGTCGATACCTGGTTTGACCAGCCCGCCGACCTGCGCGCTTACCCGCCCGCCGACGGTGGCTGGACTACTGATGAAGTGCTCACCCACATCGGCCTGACCAACCACTACCTACTCATTCTCATCGAGAAAGGCGCGGCCAAAGCTTTGGCCAACGCGCAGGGCCTGGATTTGGCCACCGAGCTGGCGCGCTACCAGTTTCCGCGCGAGAAGCTGGCGGCCATTGGCGTGCTGCACGCCTTCGACTGGGTGCGCCCCGGCCACATGGAGCCGCGCGCGCACCCGCAGCCGCTGCCTGCCGTGCGGCAGCAGCTGCGCGCGCAGCTAGCCCAAACGCTGGCCTGCCTCGACCGGCTGCCGCACGGCGAGGGCTTGCTGTATGGCACGACCATGACGGTCCATGATTTGGGCAAGCTGAATGTGTATGAGTACGTTTATTTTCTGGCGCAGCACGCCCGCCGCCACCTCACGCAGATGCAGGATAATGCGGCGGAATTTGCGGCTGGCGTAGCGTAAGCTTTAGCTGGCGGGGCGGCTGGTGGCGTACTCTGGCGCCTCGCCAGCTAAAGCTTACGCCACATAAATACTCGGCACGCCTACTACTTTTTATCGCAACTGCCGTATATTTGCGCCTGCTTACACCTTCAGTTATAACCCTATGAAAAAGACCACTGCCTTTTCGTCGTTGCTGCTGCTGGGCGGCCTGGGCTTCCTCACGGCCCAGCTCGCGGGCCTGAATCTGACTTTTTCGCTGCGCGGTGAAGAAGACCATCACTACTTGTAGACCTGCTACTTAACCCCGTCTTTTGGGAGTAAAGCCTCGCCGTTGGCGGGGCTTTTTGCGTAGGCATCGGGCGGCGGTGCCGACATTTGCCCGCCTACATTTTTCCCTCATCAGCCGGCCCGGCGCTTCGCGGCGGGCGGCTACATTCGACTTCCTTCGTGACGCTCGACACCAACCAACAGCAGGTCAGCTACATCATCGGCCGCGACCTGGCCCGCAACTTCGCCCAGCAAGGCCTCGAACTCGACATCGATGTGCTGGCCGCCGCCCTCAAAGAAGGCCTTTCGGGCCAGCCCAGCCGCCTCACCCAGGAGCAAATGCAGGCCGCCATGCAACAGCTGCAAGAGCAGCTCGGCGGCGGCCTGGAAGAAGATGACGACGACGATACCCAAAACCCCAACTCCATGAGCAACAACAAAGCGGAAGGCGAAGCCTTCCTGGCCGAAAACGCCAACAAGCCCGGCGTAACCACCCTGCCCAGCGGCCTGCAATACGAGGTGCTGACCGAAGGCACCGGCAAAAAAGCCGGCCCCCGCTCGTCGGTAACCACGCACTACCACGGCACCCTCATCAACGGCAACGTGTTCGACAGCAGCTACCAGCGCGGCCAGCCGGCCACGTTCGGCGTGAGCCAGGTTATTCCGGGCTGGACTGAGGCCCTGCAACTGATGCCCGAAGGCTCGAAGTGGCGCCTGTACATCCCCTCGGACCTGGCCTACGGCAAGCGCGGCGCGGGCCGCGACATCGGCCCTGACTCGGCGCTGATTTTCGACGTGGAGCTGCTGAAAGTAAATAACTAAGCAAGTATTTTTCCGTCATGCTGAGCGGAGCGCAGCGCAGTCGAAGCATCTCTATCGCTTCATTGCTAACGACAAAAGTTAGTTCACTAATAGAGATACTTCGACTGCGCTGCGCTCCGCTCAGCATGACGGAAAAGCGGCTTTCTAAGCAATTGCCTCTAATTTCTTGACCATTACCCCGGCCGTGCCTACGCCTCCTGCTCCCGAAAACCTGCCGAATATGCCCCCGGCCGCCGTGCCCGCGCCCACCTGGGTGCTGAGCAGCACGGCCGGCGTGCGGCCGGCCGCGCGGCCCGAGGCAGCTTCGAGCCCCGCTGAAACTTCGCCGCCGGAGGTATTTGAGCCTGTGGTAGTTGAGGCGCCCATCCCTATCCTATTCCCCGCACCGCTGCCGCCCGTGGTGCCGCTGCCCACCGTGCAAAGCCCGGATGGCAAGCTCGTGCTTACTGATGCGTCGGTGACGGTACTGGGGCAGACGTTTGGGTTGCGCGAGCTGGAGCGGGCCGAGGTGCAGCACGTGCGCTGGGTGCTGTGGGTGCTGCTGGGCGGGCTGGGTTTGGCGGTGGTCATTATTGCCTTTTTGCAAAACTGGCTGCACACCGGGCCGGCCATGCTGGGCATGGCCACTACGGCGCTGCTGCTGGCCTACGGGCAGCGCGGCACCAACCGGCTGCGGCTGTGGCTGCTGGGTCGGCAGCCGGCCCATTTTGCCCTGGCCGGCGAGCTGGCGCCGTGGCAGCGCCTGGCCGGCGAGCTCAACCGCCGCGTGGCCCGCGCCCACGACCGGGCCGCCGCAGAAGCCGCCTACTCGCTGGCGCTGGCCGAGGCCGAGCGCCTGAGCCGGCAGGCCGCCGAGGCCGCGCCCAACTCCGCCTTCACCTTTCCCACCCCGCTTACGTAAGCGCCGCCTGTAATGCGAGCGGCGGGTGCCGCGATAAACGCGGCGCTTGTGTGCTTGCGCCCACTTACCAGTTCTTATC
This sequence comes from Hymenobacteraceae bacterium, assembly GCA_022701825.1. Taxonomy (GTDB): domain Bacteria; phylum Bacteroidota; class Bacteroidia; order Cytophagales; family Hymenobacteraceae; genus Hymenobacter. The sequence goes on from JAKONR010000394.1 coordinate 7,668, forward strand.
ACCAATGGGCGGGGGTTGGCCCCGCACCCTCTGCTTAGGCTGCTTTTCTACTACCCGAATCCTCGTTTATGAGTTCTTCTAAACACGACCACACCGCCATATCCGGGGCCGGGCTGCTCATTGCGCTCGGCATTATTTATGGCGACATCGGCACCTCGCCGCTCTACGTGATGTCGTCCATCCTCAAG
>JAKONR010000399.1 GCA_022701825.1 Hymenobacteraceae bacterium
CAATACAATGGCAACTTTTGAAGATAACCTCGGCGGGCGGCTGCCCCTGCTCAGTCCCGACCAGCTCAATTCTGACCAGAAAAAGCTGTATTCGCAGCTGCAAGACACGATGGTGCCCTGGGCCAAAAAGTCCGGCTTTCAGGCTGCCACCTTCGACGACCGCCTCGTGGGCCCCTTCAACGCCCTGCTGCGCAGCCCCGTGATAGGCAAGGCTCTAATGGCTGTGACCGCCGCCGAAGGCAAGGAAACTGCCCTCATCGAGCGCGTGCGGCAGGTAGTAATCCTGACTGTGGGCGCGGCCTGGCAGGCGGCCTACGAGCTGTATGCCCACGTGGCCGTGGGCCGGCAGGCGGGTTTCGATGAGGCCACGGTGCAGGCGCTGGCGGCCGGCCAGAAGCCCGCCGCCCTCACCCACGACGAGGGCGTGGCCTACGACCTCACCCACCGCCTCGCCACTACCCACCAAGTCGATGCCGGACTGTATGAGCAGGCCGTGGTGACCTTCGGTGAGAAAGGCGTGGTAGACCTCATTTACCTGGCCGGGCACTACATGACCATCAGCGGGTTGCTGAATACGTTTGCCGTGCCCGCGCCCGCGGCGGCGGCTCCGGCCGTATAATTAGGCTATGATTCCGCTCATCACCCAAACGCCCCGGCTGCTCATCCTGGCCGCCAGCCGGGCGCTGCTCACGGCCGAGCTGCACAAGCCCCAATACTTTCCGGTGCTGCTGGGCGCAGCCCTGCCCGCCGACTGGCCCCCCGTCGGCTACGACCGCGAGGCTATGGAGTACTTCTTCGAAAAGCTGACCGCTGGCGGCCGCGACGCGGCCGGCTGGTACAACTGGTACGCCCTACGCAAGGCCGAGGGCGACGTGCCCCGCACGCTAGTGGGCTCGGGCGGCTTCACGGGCCCGCCCGATGCGGCGGGCTGCGCCGAAATCGGCTACTCCATCGCCGCCGAGTGGCGCGGGCAGGGCCTGGCCACCGAGCTGGTGGCCGGCCTGGTGCAGCAGGCCGCCGCCACCGGCATGGTGCGCCGCCTGGTGGCCCACGCCCAGCCCGAAAACCTGCCCTCGCAGCGCGTGCTGCTGGCCAACGGCTTCACCTCCTCGGGCACCGATTTCAACGGACAGCTGCGCTTCGAGCGGGCCGTGGAGCCGGCCCCGGTGGGGTAGTAGCCCACTCGCCTACCAAGCTAAAAAGGCCACTCAACGTAGTTGGGTGGCCTTTTTAGTTTGAAAGCAATTTTCTTAATCGGGCAGCTGGTCGAGGCTGGTGGGCTCGGTGCGGGGGGCGGCGTTCATCATATGCCGGTACTTGGCGCTCGACTCGTAGGCCTTAATGCGCACCCGGTTGATGCTGCCCAGCGGCCGGTGCTCGGGCAGGCAGTGGAAGGGGTTGAAGGACAGCACGTCGTCGGCGTACACGCGGCGGGCGGGGCTGTAGGCATCCTGAGCGGGCAGCACGATTTTGCCCAGCACCTGGTAGGGGCTCTGGTCCTGCGGCCAGTCGATGCTGGCATCCTCGACGGGCATGGTTTTGAGGTCGGTGCAGAGCTGCGCGCGCAGCTCGTACTCTGCGCCCTGGGTTTGAAAAAATTTCACCACCATGTCGCGGTAGGCGCCCGGCTCACTCACGTCCATTTCCTTGCCGGCGATGGCTTTGAGGTTGTCCGATAGCGGGGCTACGCTGATTTTGGCCACGTAGTCGCCGTAGCGCACGGCCCCGAGCGTGGTGTAAGTTTCGCCCAGCATGTGGTTGTTGGGGTGCGCCTGCACCACCATGTTCACTTCTTTTTTGGGGCCGCCCACGTCTTCGAGCAGCTCCAGGGCCTTGTCGGCCAGCACGCCTACTTTGTTGAGGGCGGTTTGCACGATTGCGGGGCCGTGGGCCAGCTTCTCGATGCGTAGCTGCATGTCGTGGTAGCTTTTCACGTCGCCGGTCGGGATGATGGTATCGTTCACCATCAAAAAGTCCTGAGTCAGGGCATCGGCTTCCGCAGGCAGGAATTTCTTGCCTTCTACCCCAATGATTTTCAGCGCAAAGCCCTTGACGGCCGGCTGGCTGTCGGGCTCGATGGCGCCCGGCGAGGTCGACAGCCGGATGATGACCGGGAAGGTTTTGGCCTGCTTAAACATGCCCTGCGCCAGGTGCTCGGGCAGGTCGGGCAGCAGGTGCAGCTCACCGCGCAAGATGCCGTGGCTCTTGGCGTGGGCATCGCGGATGGCGTGGCGGTTTTTCTCAAACATCAGGCGGGCGACGCGCGCCATGGAGGCCACGGTTTCGTCACCGAGCTGTTCTTCATTGGGTTGAATTTCTTCGACGCCGTCGGCAAAGCGCACGTAGGAAAGGGGAGGCGTGGGCATATGGAAAGAGGAATGGGAAAGAGGTTGGCTGTAAGACCTGCTAGCTAAATACGGCTAACAAAAACGCGTGGTTTAGCTGCCCCCCGAGCCTAGCTGAAGTGTACCCCCGACAGCCGCCTGGGCCAGACTGCCGTAAAAAGACCTGAACCTTCTTTTACTTTCACCATGAACCGCCTTTTCATTCTATTTGCGCTGCTAGTGGCCTGGGCCGGCCCGGCTGGTGCCGCCGATATTCCGCCCCGGCCCAAGCCCTTCACCTTCGTGAACGACCAGGCCAAGATGCTGAACGCCGACGATGCCAAAAAGCTCGAAAACGGCTTGCGTAAGTACGCCGATACCTACGGCACCCAAGTGGTGCTCGTGACCGTGCCCACCCTGGGCGGCGCCAGCGCCGCCGACTACGCCCAGCAGCTCGGCACCGACTGGGGCGTGGGCCAGCGCGACAAAAACAATGGCATCGTGGTGCTGCTTTCGGGCAAAGAGCGCCAGATGAGCATTCAGGCCGGTTCGGGCCTGCGCAGCGTCATCACCCCCGAGCTCACGCGCCGCGTGATAACCGAGCAGATGACGCCCGCTTTCAAGCAGGGCAACTACTTCGCGGGCCTCAGCAAAGGCCTGGGTACCATTATGCTGGCGGCCAACCCCAGCTCGAATCCCGGCAAAAGCCAGGCGGCTGCCAGCACCCCCGCCACGGCCAGCAGCGCCACTACGCCCAGCGGCACCAGCAGCCTGAATGATAACGCCCCGACCACTCCCGCCGACCCGTACCCGACTACCTCCGCGCCCGAGCCGACCTCGTCGGGCCTCGGCATGGGCACGATACTCATTGGCGTGCTGGTAATCGGGGGCGGCATCTGGCTGGTGTCGAAGTTGTTTAACCGCAATAAAAACACCGCCAGCCAGGCGCCCGACTTCATGGGCAACCGCCCGGGCGGCGGCCCTACCCCCAATTTTGGGGCACCTAACGGGCCGGCCGGCAACTACCCGCAGGGTGGCAACTACGGCGGGGGCTACGGCGGCCAAGCCCCCAGCTCGGGCCCCGGTATCGGCGGCATGCTGGCCACCGGGGCAGCGGCGGCAGCTGGTGCCTACCTTGGCAACCGCATGGCCGGCAGCGGCGACCACGATACCTCGGCCAATAATTTCGGCACGGGCGCTGGCGCCGGCACGGCTGCCGGCTTGGGCGGCGCGGGCGCGGTGCCCCCCGCCAACGCGGGCAGCGACTACTTCGCCTCGCGCGACGGCGGCGCGGCCGGTACCAACGACGCGGGCCCCGACTACTTCTCGGGCAACGACGACGCCGGTAGCTCCGACAGCTTCTTTTCCGACAGCGGCTCCTACGACGACGCCTCGTCGGGCGACATGGGCGGCGGCGGCTTTGACAGCACCGACGACGACAGCAACAGCGGCTCGTGGTAAGCCACCTTTTGGGCCCCTTAAAAAAAAAGCCCGGTCGCTCGCAGCGGCCGGGCTTTTGCTTTTTAGAAAAGCAAGCAGAAACTACTTCTTCTGCGTTTTCACCGTCTTGCCCGAGGGCTTGTCTTTGATTTCGGTTTCGTTTTCCTTCTCCTTCGCCTTGGTGGCGGGGTCGGTGTGCTTGGGGGTGTTGACGCTGGTGGCCATGGTAAGTGGGCTAGGTACGCTGAATGGATGCCCGTGATACGCAGCCCACCCGCCAACGTTGGGAGTTGCCCCGTCTATTTTATGGTGAGCTGCCGCACCAGCGCGCCGTCTTTCGAATCGAGGCGCAGTAGGTAGATGCCCGCCCGCAGGCTGCTCAAATCCAGCTCGCGCGTGGGGCTGGGCACGGCCAGGGCGGGCTGCTGCCGCACCACGCGGCCGGTCAGGTCGAGCACCGTGAGCGCGGCCGAGGCCAAGGCTGGCGCGTCGGGCGCGCTGAGGCTAAAGCGGCCATCCGTGCTGGGGTTGGGGGCTACGGCCAGCTTTTCTTGCAGGGTGGCATCGGCGCGGGTAGCCAGGGCCGTGCCTACTAAGGCCACATCATCGATTTTCAGCGAAGCACCTACCGTCCGGTTGCGGCTATTGCCCGAGATAAACAGAATGCGTACCGAGTCGGGCGCGGCGCTTGACGTGTAGGCGATGGGCAGCGAGGCTAGGGCGTAGCTGCCAGTGGTAGGAGCCAGCACCTGCAAGCCCACGCCAAGCGGGTTGGGCTGCCCCGCCACGGTGTTGGTAACGTACACGATAGCCAGGGCCGAGTCGGCGGCCGCTCCCGAAAACTGATAATAAAACTGCATTTGCGCGGGCCGGGTAGTATACGGCACGCCACCTATGCCCTCGGGCCCTACCTTGCTGCCTAACACCAAAACGCCGGGGAAGACGGCACCACCAAGCAGCGCGATGGACTGATTGGCGAGATTGGCGGCATAGGTGCCACCATGGGCAGTAGTGGTTTTCGTAACGGCACCCGTGAGCACGTAGCCACCCGGGTAGCCCTGCTGCTGCAACGCGGCCAGCAAGTAGTCATCTGAATTGCGCCAGTTGGCCGGGGCCTCGGCACCATTGCGGATGGCCCAGTTTTCGAAGTTGAGGTTGGCAATGGTTTGGGCTTGGGCTACGGTGGTGCTCACCAGCATAGCAGCCATCAGCAGGCAGGCGTAAAGAAGCTTTTTCATCAGGAAAAGAGGGTAAAAAGTAGGACGATAAAGAGGCTGAAAAAAGAGAAATTAGGAGAATTTATGACGGGCGTTGGCGTTCGTCTTAAACTTGCTCGCCGGCAAAATTACTGACTACTGAGGACGTTAAGCCCTAAAAGGGCATTTTTCTGGCTGCCATCTCAAAGTAGCAAACTTGCTCCTGAGCGCTGCATGAACCTAGTCTACTTTCAGGCCCACTGGCGCAAATACTGGTACACCTCGGGGTGGTGCAGCAGCCCTACGTGGTGCTGGGCCTCAAAGCGGGCGGTGCGCACGCTGGCGCCGGGCGGCAGGGCAGTTTCATCCTCAAAAAGCTGGCCCCGGCTGCTGGCGCTGCCCACCAGCCCATCGCCGAAGTAGTCGCGTACGGCCTGGGGCAGGCTGGCCCGCAGCCAGGTGCCCACCAGCACGTGGTAGCGCACGCCGGGCAGCAGCGGCACTAGCGTGCGCGGGCGCGGCAGGGCGGGGTCGTCGGGCTGCTGCCAGTCCTCATCTACCAGCAGGGCCTGGCCCAGGTCCTTGATGCCGTTGGAGCGGCGGCCAATGGCCTCGCTCACGAAGCGCGTTGGAAACAGGTCGATGCGCCGCAGCAGGCGCTCGACCAGCAAGCTGTTTTGCTCCAGGTACGAGCCCTCGTGCGGCACGCCCAGCAAAAACACCGTGCGCAGGTGCGCCAGCCAGGTTTCGGCCTCGCCCGTGAAGAGCTGCTTCGTAGGAGCCGATTTGGGTGCGGCGCTTCCTTTGTTTACGCTTGCTTGCGAAGCATAATAGCCCGCCGAGCGAATAACCAGCCCGCCCATGCTGTGGCCCACCAGCACCAGCTCGCCCACGGCGTCGGGGTAGGTGGCCAGCAGCTCGGCCAGGAGTTGATGTAGGGCCCGGCCGTTTTCAGAAATGTGCAGGCCCGTGTTGTAGCGCACGTAGAGTACCCGCAGGCCGGCCTCGGCGGCCAGGCGCGGGCCGTAGCGCAGCGCGCTGCCAGCGCTGGCCGCCGCGCCGAAGTCGGTTTGCCAGATGAGTTCATCGCCCATGAGGCCGTGCACGAACACCACCGTTTTCTGGTGCGGCTCGCTCAGGTGCAGCTCGGCCACGGCCACGTCGTGGCCGCCGCGCCGAAAGCTGAGCTGAATGGCGCGCGCATCGTGGCGGGCGGCCAGCTGGTCGCCGAGCGCGCCGTTGAGCACGGGCAAAAAGAAGTGCTGGTGCGCCCGCCCCGACTGGTAGAGCCGCACGGGCAGCAGTGCCGTGCGCGTGAGCGAGCCGAGCGCGCGGCGCCAGGCCGCAGAGTTGGGAGAAGAGGAAGCAGCCATGAGCAAGGGGCAGAATGCGGATACTACGCTGGCGAGCAACAAAAATCTGGCGCGCTCGTCCAAGTCTATACGCCACCGGGCTGCATCTTTGCACCAACACCCACTTCTTTCTTATATGACTTCCTCTTTTCGCCCTGCCCTGGCCCTGCTGCTAGGTGTTTCGGCCACGCTGCTCACGGCCTGCGACTACAAATACAGCCCCGGGATAAACACGCAGTTCAAGCACACCTTCAGCAACCCGCCCGGCTACACCAACGCCGACATCAACCGCGACAGCGTCAATTATAAGCAGAACGTGCGCCAGCCCATCGGCAAAGGCTCGGCGGCTGACATGGCCAGCGCCAGCCCCGACGAGCAGCTGAACTCGGCCCCCAGCGGCAAAAGCACCACGCCCCAGTCGGCCAGCGGCAAGCTCGACGACGTAGACAAGGCCGCTCCGACCAACAGCGCCGCCGCGCCCTCGGGCAAAGAGTAGCACGTTTTGCCGCGCCCAACCAAAGCGCCCGCTGCCACCCTGGCAGCGGGCGCTTTGTGCTGCCGGGCCACCGGCCGCCGCTACCAAACCCGGGCGGCTACGTATGCTTGCCTGCCGGGCAGTGCTGGCCGCCAGCCACCCGGCGTTAGTCCTAACTTCTTTACTGCCTATGCTCTCCAATTATGCTTCGCGGGCCAGCACGTCCGCTTTCGCACTCGTAGTGCCCGGCCTGTACGCGCTGCGCGACGTATTTGTGAACCTCTACTTCGCGGCGGCGGTGCCCACGCAGCCGCAGGGCCCCTGGGTGCTCATCGACACGGGCCTGCCCGGCTCGGCCGCCAAAATCAAGCAGCACGCCGACGACCTGTTTGGGCCGGTAAACCCGCCCGCCGCCATCCTGCTCACCCACGCGCACTTCGACCACGCTGGCAGCCTCGAAGCCTTGTTGAAAGCCTGGCCCGACGTGACCGTGTACGCCCACCCGCTCGAGTTGCCTTACCTCACCGGGCGCTCGAGCTACCCCGCGCCCGACCCCACCGTGGGCGGCGGCCTCATGGCCATCCTGTCTTTCGCGTACCCCACAAGCCCTTATAACGTGGGCACCCGCGTGCAGCCCCTGCCCGAAGACGGCAGCGTGCCCGGCCTGCCTGGCTGGCGCTGGCTGCACACGCCGGGCCACACGCCGGGCCACGTGTCTTTCTTCCGGGAAGAAGGCCAGGTGCTGGTCGTGGGCGATGCCTTTACCACGGTGCGGGGCGAGTCGGCGCTGGCCACGCTCAGCCAAAAACAGGTGGTGCACGGCCCGCCCGCCTACTTCACCCCCGACTGGGATGCGGCCCGCGTATCGGTGGCCGAATTGCTGAGCCTCGTGCCCGAGGTAGCCGCCACCGGCCATGGCATTCCGATGCACGGCGAGCTGCTGCGCACCGAGCTGTCGTTTCTGGCGGTGCATTTCAATACCATCGCCCGGCCCAAAACCGGGCGCTACGCCCACCAGGCAGCCGTGGCCGATGCCAGCGGCGTAGTGTCGGTGCCGCCGCCGCTGGTTAAGCCCTGGGTAAAAGCCGTGGCCGTGGCCGGCGTGCTGCTGGGCGCGGTAGCCCTGCTAGCCAGCAGCAAAAAGGGTAAAAAGAAGAAAGTGCGCCGCGCCTGGTACCACGACCGCCCGGCGCGGCCTTATCGGTCGTAAGCTGTAGCTGCCTGTTATGCAGCGCGTAGCGAAGCATAGCAGCCTTACTGCGCTTTCGGAAACTGCCCCGGCCGGGCGTAGCCGTAGCGCGTGGGCGGCAGCACCTCGTGGTAGCCGTCGAGGCCCGAAATGGCGGCCTCGCCCAGCGCCACGAGGTCGAGCGTGCCGTCAGGCCGCAGGCCTTCCTCGCGTAGGTACACGTGCTCTACTTCGCTCACCAGCAGCACGGTGCCGTTGAAAATGGCGTGTTCCTCGCGCAGCCGCAGCCCGATGCTGAGCGAGCTTTCGGCCACGTAGGGCGCCGAAAACCCGTCGCGGTGCACGGCCGTGAAGCCGCACTCGGCAAACTCCGATACGTTGTCTTCGAAGTTGGCCGAGGTGTAGTGCGCCTGGGCCACCAGGCTCAGCGGCACATGGTTGAGAGTAAAGCAGCCACCGCTGTCCTTGATGTTCTGGTAGGTGTGGCGCGGCACGGTGGTGGGCCGCGTCACGATGCCGAGCACCGCCGGGTCGGAGCCCAGGTGGATGGCCGAGCTGAAAACAGCCAGGTTGGTTTGCCCGTCGGGCGCGGCCGTGCCCACCAAGTTGGCGGGCTTGAAGCCGGGCAGGCCGTTGACGAGGTTGAGGCGGTAGATTTTCTCGAAGGCCGCGATTTCGGCGGCGGTGATGTGGCGCATTATGGAGGAAGAAATTAAAAACAAAAATCAGCATGCTGCGCGCAGCGCAGCATGCTGTTCGTTTACAACGGTAGCCAAATAAAAAAGGACGAACCAGCCGGTTCGTCCTTTTTTGTGCCAGTAAAAACGCTTATTTCTGCCGGGCGGCCCAGGCGTCCATCTTGTGCTCCAGCACGTCGAGCGGCATCACGCCATCTTTCAGCAGCTCGTCGTGGAAATTACTGAGCTTGAACTTGCTGCCCAGCTGCTTGGTGTAGCGCGCCCGCAGCTCCTGAATCTTGAGCTGCCCGATTTTATACGCCAGCGCCTGCCCCGGAATGGCCATGTAGCGCTCGATGGCGGCCGTGTCGTTGGCCTCGTTGTCGGGCGTGTTGTCGAGCATGTAGGCTATGGCTTGCTCGCGGGTCATTTGGCCGGTGTGCAGGCCTGTGTCCACCACCAAGCGCACGGCGCGCAGCATCTCGTCGCTCAGCGCGCCGATGTACTGATACGGGTCTTTGTAGAGGCCCAACTCCTTGCCCAGGCTTTCGCAATACAGCGCCCAGCCCTCGGTCATGGCTCCGTAGCCCGCAAACTGCCGGAATTTGGGCAAGCTGATATTTTCCTGCTGCAACGAAATCTGGTAGTGGTGGCCCGGAATGGCTTCGTGCAAAAACAGCGACTCCATGCCCTGCGTCACGTTGTACTCGGCGGGCTTGGGAATGGGCACGTAGAAAATACCCGGCCGCGAGCCGTCCGGCGAGCCCTGGTTGTACTCGGCCGACGCCGACGCTTCGCGGAACTTCTCGGTTTCGCGGATTTCAAACGGTGTTTTGGGCGTGCGCCCGAACATCGTTTTCAGGTTGGGGTCGATGGTTGCCTGAATCTTGCGGAAGCCCGCCAGCACCTCCTCAGCGCTCTTAAACGGCATAGCCTTAGGGTCTTTGCGCAGGCGCTCGAAGAATTCGCGCAGCGTACCCTTAAAGCCAAGCTGCGTTTTCACGCGCTCCATTTCGGCCCGGATGCGCGCTACCTCGCTGAGGCCCAGCGCGTGAATTTCGGCGGGCGTTTTGGCCGTGGTGGTCCAGTAGCCCACGTAGTAGTTGTAGATTTCCGGCCCGCCGGGCACCGCGTTGATGCCGCTCGTGGCCCGCGCTTTGGGCAGGTATTCGGTGGCCAGAAAGGTGCCGAGCTTGCGGTAGGTCGGCGCTAGCTGGGTCAGAATAGCCTGCTGGTAGGCCTCGGTCAGGCGCTTTTTGTCAGCGTCCGAAAAGTCCTTGGGGAAGTTCTTGATGGGCTCGTAAAACAGCGACTTGGTCGGGTCCGTCACCACGATGGTCGCGTCTTGCATCTGCGGAATCATCTTCACTACCAGCGTCCGGGGCAGCACCACGCCCGCCTTCATACCGCGCCGGAAGTTGCCGATGGCCGAGTCGGCCCACACCGTAAAGCCCTGCACCCGGCCCAGCCAGTTGTCATAATCCTTGACAGTTTTAAACGGCTGAATGCCCTGCCCCGCGCCGTACTGCCCCATCGAGAGCGGCAGCCCCCAAAACTGCTGAAACGGTATCATCCAGGTATTCAGCTTCAGCCCCGCCACCCGCTGCTTTAGGTCGTAGGTGAAGATGTCGTAGCTAATCTGGTCGTTCTCGTCCAGCTTGGCCCGGTCAAATTGCTCGGCCCGCGTCAGGTAATCCTGGTAAAAATTGCGCAGCGTATCGCGGTAGGCCTGCGTCTGGTCGTTGGGTAGCAGGTCGTTAAAGCGGTTGTCGCCCTGCGCCGTAGCCGAAATCGGGTCGAGCCGCGACTGCTTGTCCCAAAACTGGCCAAATAGACCGCTCAGGTCTTTGTTGCCGGCGGTGGGTGTAGCGGTCTGGCTGGTAGTATCAGAGGTCGAGGCCTGGCAACCGGCCAGCAGGAGCGTGGCAGCGGCCACGGCCGCTTGCGCGAGATGTTTCATTGGTTCTATGGGAAGTATATAATTGATAATCGCTTGTCAGTGCGAGCGCAACGAAGTGAAGCGCGGCAATCTTTCCTTTTCGTCAGAATTAGTAACCTAACGCTGAAGGAGAGACTGCCGCGCTTCACTTCGTTGCGCTCGCACTGACAAGGCGAATTTAGCCGTCTTTCAGGCTCGCCTCGTACTCATCGAGCTTCTTGAGCGTGCCCGCGATGTTCTCGGTAAAGAGCACCACGACCGCGCCTTCGGGCGCCGTGGCTAGTACGTGGTCAATGGCATCCAGCTCGTTTTCAATGTACTGAATAGGTAGCTCGGGCTTGTCGAGCCGCAGGCCCCGCGTCATTATCTCCACCAAAAACTCGGCCGACTTGCCCCGCAGGTCCCGGTCTTGGCGCAGGATGACCTCATCAAAAATCTGCCCGGCCACGCGCGCGAAGCCCAGCGTATCCTCGTCGCGGCGGTCGCCGAGGCCCGATACCACGCCGATTTTGCGGGTGGCCGGCGTGGCGCGCATAAACTCCGCAAATTTGTTGATGCCCGCCGTGTTGTGGGCGTAGTCCACGATGACCTCAAAGTGCGGAAACTTGTAGACGTTCATGCGCCCCGGCGTTTTGGTAGCCGATGGCACGAAGGTGCGGAACGCCGTCTTAATCATCTCCTTATCGAAGCCGTTGACGTAGCCCGCCAGGGCAGCCGCCAGCACGTTTTCGATGTTGAAGGTGGCGCGCCCGCCCAGCGTAACCGGGAACTCAGCCGCCCGGTCGATGCGCAGCTTGTAGCTGTTTTTGTAAATCGTGACGTAGCCTTCCTCGTACACCGCCGCCACGCCGCCGGCCGCCACGTGCTCCTGAATGCGGGGGTTGTGCTCGTCCATCGAGAACAGCGCCACCTTGCAATCGACGGTGCGGGCCATGTCATACACCAGGTCGTCGTCGGCATTGAGTACCGCCCAGCCGCTTTTGCGCACCGTGCGGGGCAGCACGCCCTTCACCACGGCCATTTCCTCCACGGTGTAGATGTCGCGCATCCCCAGGTGGTCGGCGGCCACGTTGGTTACCACGGCCGTGTCGCAGGTGTGAAAGCCCAGGCCCGAGCGCAGCATGCCGCCGCGCGCCGTTTCGAGCACCGCGTAGTTCACGGTTGGGTCTTTGAGCACAAACTCGGCGCTCACGCCGCCCGTGCAGTCGCCTTTTTGGAGCTGAACGCCCTGAATGTAAATTCCATCGGTAGTCGTAAAGCCGACTTTGTAGCCAATGCTGGCCACCATGTGCGCGATGAGGCGCGTAGTGGTCGTTTTGCCGTTGGTGCCCGTGACGGCGATAATCGGGATGCGCGACGTAGAGCCGGCCGGAAACAGCATGTCGATAACTGGGGCGGCCACGTTGCGGGCCAAGCCTTCGGTAGGCGAAATGTGCATGCGGAAGCCCGGGGCCGCGTTTACCTCAATCACGGCGCCCCGCGTCTGGTGCAGCGGGATGGCAATATCGCTGGTTAAGAGGTCGATGCCGCAAATATCGAGGCCCACGATGCCAGCCACCCGCTCGGCCATCAGCACGTTGTAGGGGTCTACGAGGTCGGTTACGTCGGTGGCCGTGCCGCCGGTGCTGAGGTTGGCGGTGCTCTTGAGGTAGAGCGTTTCGCCGGCCGGCAGCACCGATTCCAGCGTCAGGTCCTTGCCTTTCAGAATATCGAGCGTGTGCTGGTCGGCCTTGATGCTGGTGAGCACCTTTTCGTGGCCCACGCCCCGGCGCGGGTCCTCGTTTACCTGGTCAATCAGCGCCTGGATGGTGCGGCTGCCGTCGCCCACCACGGCGGCGGGCGTGCGCTTGGCCGCTGCTATCAGCTTGCCGTTCACCACCAGCAGGCGGTAGTCGTCGCCCTCCACAAACTGCTCCACAATCACGGCCCGGCCGTACGCTTTGGCGGCTTTCAGGCCTTCCACCGCATCTTCCCAATTGGTGATGCGGATGGTGGCGCCCTTGCCGTGGTTGCCATCGAGCGGCTTGGTCACGATGGGAAAGCCCAGCTCGTCGATGGCGTCGCGCAGGCCCTCCTCCGAATACACGGTGGTGCCGCGGGGCACCGGCACGCCACCGTCGGCCAGCATGGCCTTGGTGCGGTTTTTATTGCCGGCCACCTCCACGCCCGCGTGCGAGGTTAGGTTGGTAGTAGTGGCCCAGATACGGCGCTGGTTTACGCCGTAGCCGAGCTGAATAATATTGCTGTTCTTGAGCTGAATGTACGGAATGTTGCGCGAGGCCGCCTCGGCCACGATGCTCCAGGTGCTGGGCCCAAAAAACTCTTCCTCCCGAATGTCGTGCAGTTCGTCCACCACCGGCTTCAGGTCAAAATCCTCGCCCTTGAGCAGCGCCTCCACCAGCTCTACGGCCGACTGCGCGGCGTAGCGCCCGGCGCGCTCTTCCTGGTAGGCAAATACCACGTACTCAACGCCGTCTTCGTAGGCGGGGTAGCTTTTGCCCCAGTACACGGGCATGCCGGCCTGGCGCTGTAGCTCGAGGGCCACGTGCTGCACCACCGAGCCCAGGGGCTCGCCATCGGCCAGCTGCTCGGGCGTGAGGGGCGGGTGCTTGGCCAGTTGCTTGCCGCTCATGCCCGGGATGTGGGGCACGTTGCCCATTTCGGGCAGCAGCGCCGCGAGCCGCTCGGCAAAGCCTGGCACAGTGTCGCTTTGCTGGTCGGCAAACTCCTGGAAATCAATTTTACAGACGATGAGGCGGTAGTGCTTCACCGACCAATAGCTTGGGCCGCGCATGGTGCGCAGGTCAATAATTTTCATATAAGCAGGGCAGGGGTAAGCCGCCGGCACAGGCGGCGGCTTGGCAATGTAGGCACCGCAACGGGTAATTCCCACTGCCCAGCTGCTACCGATGCTGCTAAGGCAACCACAAATGCGGAGGCGCGGTAGCGTTGAGCTTGCAAAGCAGAACCGAGTTGACATAAAAAGGGCCACCAGCGGTGCTGGTGGCCCTTGCTTCAGCCAATCTCACGTAATATGTCCCTGCGCGTCCCGGCAGGCTTAGTAAAGATAAATTGTATAATTTCTAGCAAAAATTAAATTTACTCCTTCCAAAACAGTGCAAAGAATATCTTGGCATTGTCCTTACTTGATGTCCCCACATCTTCTAATTTTAACCTTCTTGTTATAAAAGTACAATAATTTTGTTGGCTGAATGCGTTGCAAAACTAGATGAGATGATAGTAAAAATCCAAAAATAAAACCGAGTTTTTTGCATTGTAAAATAGTTTATGCTGAATGACAGCAAATTATATTTTATGAAGTGGCGCTTATCAGCGCAGAATACTATTTCGGCCCGGCTAGTACGACCTTGGTATCCTATCAATTCCGGAGCGTAGGCGGGTTTTATGGCCCGCAATTACCAGCCCACTAAAGCTGCCGGAGGACCGCACGAAGCAGGCGGCGCGGCGCGCGCCGGCTGGCCGCTATGCACCTGCCGGGCGGCCTTCCCAAGGCTGGGCCGGGTGCAGCTGGTACTCGTAGTAGCAGTCCCAGTAGTCGTCGTTGAGGCGGTACACGGCTATTTCGCCCGGCCAGTCGCTGTGGCTGGGCATGAGCTGCGTGCCGCGCCAAACGACGCGGTGCACCGGCCCATTGGGAACCAGGCACACAAAGCTGCCGACCACAAACTGCGCGCCGGGCCGCGGGCGCATCCGCGATGCCCGCCAGTTACTCATACCCGCACGCGATGCCAATGGCTTCGGCCTGCGCGCGCAGCTCGCCGGCTATGCGGTCGGGCAGCTCCAGCGTCACGGGCTGCTGCGCCAGCACGCGGCGCACCACCGTGCGGGCTTTTGCCACACCCAAGTCGGCCAGCTGGCACAGCAGCAGCGTGAAGGCTTCCTGGCGGGCGCAGGCCTGCCAGCTGTAAAACGTCAGGTTTTTCATATGGCAACTACATGACCACCGGGTAGATTAACTTTTTGCCAGCGCAATGCCAGAAAGCAGAAAGCCCCAGCCGGCTGGTTTGCCGACCATGCCAGCGCCAGGGGCTACCACAGCCAGCTTTACCCATGAACTACAAGTAGGTATACAAGTTTTGCCCCAGGTAAGTTTTCCCTGCTGAAGGCACTTCTTAGCCGATATTTTGCTTGGTAGCAGCGGCTTCGCCGCTAAGCCGGGGGCTTTAGAAGAAGTAGCTTAAACTAGCGCTAAAATGACAAAACCCCGTGCAAGCAATTGGCTCACACGGGGTTTTGCTAAAAAAGAGAGGTAACGAGCGGATTCGAACCGCTGTAGGAGGTTTTGCAGACCTCTACCTAGCCACTCGGTCACGTTACCGGCTTGGGCGGGCAAAGGTACGTAGCGACTTTGACTTGGCCAAGCCTTGGGCGGTAAGTTTTCGGGCTTGGGCTTATTGCTTCACTACTTTCAGGTGCTGGCGCTGGCCATTACACTCGGCCGTGAGCACGTACACGCCGGGCGTGCAGGCCGCCAGGGCGGTATTTAGGCGGGCCGTGAGCTCGGGCAGCGGCCCGGTACTGGCTGGCAGCAGCGGCTGGCCCAGCGCGCTGCTGAGGCTAAGCGTGAGAATGGCCGCCTCGGGTACGCCTAGCAGCGTCACGGTGCCAGTGGTGGGGTTAGGGAACAGGCTGAGGCCCAGCGTGCCGCTAGTGGCGGCGGGCACGTAGGCTGGGGCGCTGTACTGCGCCTGCCCGTCGGCATCAACCTGCCGCAGCCGATAGTAGGCGGCCCCAAAAGCCGCCTCATCGGAGAAGGAATAGGGAGACGCCGCGCCGCCGCAGGGCACCGTGCCCAGGCGCCGAAACTGCTGCCCATCGGCCGAGCGCTCGACCTCAAAATGGGCGCAGTTTTGCTCGGCGGCCGTGGTCCAGCGCACGGCTACGGTGCTGGCGCTGGTGCGCCGGGCGCCAAAGCTGACGAGCGTGACGGGCAGCGGGGTGGCCGCCGAGCCCACGGCAAACGTGGAGAAGCGGCCTACGCCGGTGGCCGTGAGCTGGTAGGGGTCGCTGCCCGTGGTAGCGGTGCTGGTGAGCGGCGCCCAGGTGCCGGTGGCCGAGTTGTCGTTGTGATACACGGCGGCCGTAGCCCGCTGGAAAGCGGCGTTTTCGGCGCTGGCGGGCCACTGCAAGGTCATATCGACCACGGCCCCGATGGTAGTCGGCGTTACCTCCCAAACCTGGTTTACGAAGCGGCCGGCGCTGGCGTAGGGTGCGCCGCTGGTGCCGTGCTCCAGCAAGCTGCCGAAGGTGCGGACTTGCAGCGTGGCCGCCGCGCCCAGGCTGCTGAGGGCCACGGGGGCGTAGGTAGTGGCCGTGCCCACCGGAAAGCTCACGGCCGCGCCCGTGCCGGGTACTGGCCGCCGCACGTAGCCGAGGGCGGCCGGGTCGTCGCGGGTGAGGAGATAGCGGCTGGCATTGGCCCCGGCAATGGTAGCGGTGGCCCCGAGAGTCAGCATTTGGTCGCCGAGGGCTAGGCGGCCGGTGCCTAGCGTCAGCGTGTCGCTCACCGAAATAGGGCTGAGCAGTTGCACGTCGGCCGGGTTGTGGATGCGCAGATTAGCAAATGCCGTGCTGCCGATAATGGATTGCGCGGCCGGGCCATTGAAAAGCACCTGGCCCGGCCCGGCGAGGGTGCCTTGGTTGGTGAAGTCGCCCGCGATGCGCAGCACGGTGCCCGCGCCCACCGCTACCGTCGCGCCGGCCTCGATGGTAAGGTCGTGGGCGGCCAGCGTGCCGGCATTTAGGCTAGGCATGAAGCTGCTGCCGGCGGGCACCAGCACATCGGTGGTGGCCGAGGGCAGCATGCCGTTTTCCCAGTTGCGGCAGTCGGTGGGGTCGGGGCTGGCGTTGTTGCCGGTCCAGATGGCCACTTGGTTGAGCGGGGCGGTAGCGGTGCGGGTGTCTACGGCGGCGGGCGCGGTATAAGTGACCTTCGCGTAGCAGCGCTGGCCGGCATAGGTGGCGGCGGTGTTCTGCACTTTCAGGGCCAGCCAGCCAGTGCTGGCCGGCGTGTAGGTGCCCACGGCCGACGTGCTGCCGCTGGCCGTGCTCAGGCGGTTGCCGCGCAGGTCGTAGAGGCCGATGGTGAGGCTGCTGGTGTTGGTAGTAAGCTCCGGATAAAGCTCGTAGGTGATGCGCTGGCCGGCCTGGGCGTAGATTTTGCCCGCCAGCCGGCGGTTGGTCGAGAAATCAGGCAGGCGGCCGCCCTGGCCCAGGCTCTGGCAGTTGAGGTCGCCGAGGTCGTCGGCCATTTCCCACTCCTGGGTGGTAGTGGTGGCGCGGGGCGGCACGTAGGCGCTGCCGCCCTGGCCCACGGGCGCCCACACCGAGTAGCCGCGGCGGCCCAGCGGCGCGCTACCGTCGCAGGGCGGCGTGCGAACGGTGACGTAGGCTTTGCCGCCCGCGCCCGCCACCACCGTTTGCACGGTCGTGCCATTGGCCCCCAAGTAGTCAATCAACTGCGTGCCGATGGCAAAATCGGTGGGTACGGAGGTCGTTTGCCAGTTCGTAAAGTCGTCGTTGATGCCGACGAGGGCCTTCGCGCTGCGCTCAATCACGAGGTGGTCGGGCGACGTGTAGGGCACTTTATAGGCTCCTTCTTTAAAGCCCAAATGCTGGTGGCACCAGAGCAGGTTCACCAGGTCGTCGCGCACGGGCAGGTCGGTGGTGGAGGTAGGCGCGTGCGTCCAGCGCTTGCCCGACCCGCCCACGTCGAACAGGTCTTCAAAAAAAATGTGCGGGTTGCCATCCACCGCAAATGCCACGGCATACGCCGCCGACAGCCGCGCATTGAATGGGTCAATGTGCGCCGCCAGCTCGTCGCCGGTGTTCCAGCCCACGTAGTTGCCAATACCGCTGAGTTGGGGCCGGAAAGTGTCGTGGCTGTTCACGAAGGGTGCCGTGCGGTGCACGTAGGTGTTAGTGCCGGCGTAGTAGGCCACCCGCTGGCTCTGCTGCGCCCCCGGAAGCTGCCCCAGGTTGTAGCTGCCGTTGCCGCTTACCATGTTGTAAATGGCCCCGCGTAGCTCAAAATCAAACGTGCCCATTAGGAAGTCGGTGCCGCCATTTTGGCTCTGCACGCTGGTCACGTAGCCATCCAGGTCGTTTTTGCCACCTACGTACTCGCCCACGTTGAACATGGCCGCGCCGCCGTTGGCCCACATCGCGTTGTATTTCAAGTTGTAGCTGATGTCCTGCTGCGCGTTGTAGCTGAAATGCTTCACCGCATCCCACCGAAAGCCATCCACGCCGGTTTGCTTTTTCATCCACACGGCCCAGCTGCGGGCCTGCGTCTGGCTGTAGCCCGTGGTTTGGGGTGGGTTGTAGGCGTCAGGAAAAAGCGCCAGGTAAGCCGGGCTCAGCGGCCCGAACCCATTGTTGCCGCCGTCGTTGCCGTAGCAGTAGTCGGGGCCAAAAAACGGGGCGGCGAGGTCGCCGCTGGTCGAGTTGTGGCCCGGCTGCGGATGAAAATTGAGGTAGTTTTTGGGCCAGCGGCCCGTGCGCTGGGCGTAGGCCGGGCCGCTGTCGCCGGCCTCGGGCACCGGCATCCCAAAGCTGCTGTACCGGAAGGTTTTGTAGCCGCTGTTGCTTTGCATCGAGTACGTGGTTTCGGGGTCCTGGCCCCCCGCGCCCGTCACCGTGCCCGCGCCATCGGTGTGGTTCAGCACCACGTCCTGCACCACCTCGATGCCGTTGGCGTGCAGCACGGCCACCATGCGCAAAAACTCGTCTTTCGTGCCGAAGCGCGTGCGCGTGGCGCCCTTCTGGTACTTGTCGCCGAGGTCGTACTGGTCGAAGGGCGAGTAGCCCACGTCGTTGGTCGCGTTCTTGTTCTTCGGCGTGGGCGGAATCCAAACTGCATCCACGCCCATCGTTTTAAGCCGAGGAGCTAGTTCGGCCAGGTAATCAGCCCATTTGAAGGGGTAGTTGTTGTTATAGTAATCCCACCAAAAACCCTGCAAAACAACCTTTTTCACGGTGGTTTGCGCCTGCGCGGCCAAGCCGCCTAGCCCAAGCCAGCTCAGCAATAATCCTGTAATATAGCTTTTCTTCATGCAGTTAAGAGGTGGGAAGAGAGGAGTATACAAATTTATTGCTTAAATCCAGCAAATGCGCCACCAGCCCAAAAGCCCTGCTTTGGGCCTGCTAAAACTGCGCTTAGGATAACACACAAAAAAGCCCCGAACCTTGCGGTCCGGGGCTTTTTGGGTCAACTTAAAGCCGAAGCTTAGGCGATGTCCGCGTTGTCGGGCGACGGGCCAGCGGCCGGGGCGTCCTGACGAGCCTTCAGCTTGTCTTCGCCAGCCTGGCGCTCGGCGCCAGCAAGCTGGTCGCGCAGGGCGCTGAGGGCGTCGAGGTCGCCGAGGGTGT
>JAKONR010000404.1 GCA_022701825.1 Hymenobacteraceae bacterium
TGGCGCGAACATAGGGTGTCTCCCCGTCGGCACTTGGGCCGCTGGCAGCGCCAGACCTTGGCGCAAGCCCTGACGCTACGCCAGCCCACTGTTTCTAACCTCGTCATTCACGCCGACCACGACAGCCAGCAACTGGCTACGGTTGCCGCCAGCTTACGGAAGGGGCCGGGGCGGGCTGGAGCACCCTGAAAACGGAGCTGCTGCCCCGTGGCGGGGCCAGTTGCCAGCCTGAATGAGCCCCGGCTGGCAACTGGCTTATTACTTCGGTACCCACTTACATCTCAACTACCGCTACTTGGCCCTGGGCCACCGCTCGCCCCACCGGGTTGAAGCCGACCGTTGCAACACTGCCCTTTCACTACCTGTTTCCACTAGGTGGCTGGTCAAACTAGCGCTGGCTCAGAACAGGAGGGCCGTAAAGAAACAACTGTTTTTACGACGGTAGTAAATCAAAGCAGCCATGTATTTTTAGCGCTGCTTTACCTTCTGTATAGCAGCAATACTCAACGGCGGCTATGCCATAGTTGCCATACTTTACAGCCTACGCCCGCCAGCACTAAGCCCATAGCTGCAATTAGCCACCAACTGGAAAAATAAAATACCACAGTTAGAGTGCCGAGGAGGGCGGTGGAAAGGTGGGCGATTCAGTGGGTGGGGTAGCAATGACCACTGGTGCATAGCGCGGCACCGGCTGCTCGACAGCAAAAAGAGAAGGGGTTGCATCCGCCTGGGCACCGTAGAGGCTGAGCATGGCATTGATATTGACCTGACCAGATTGGCACATCTGCCCGAAGTAGCGGTCCTGCAACATGTAGGCATCAGGCTTGGCCTCCAGAAACTGCTCCCAGGTCTGGCCAGGCTCGAAGGTTTCTATAAGTTGCGTGAGCGTGTTGAGGGCTGTGAGCGGGGTGTGCAGCCGGTAGCGTGGAAGCCCGTCTTCAGGGTCAACTGCCACGTTACGGTCGCCCCGCAGGCGCACCGGCTGGAGGGTCAAGTAGGTTGAAGGCACCGGGTCGCCGGTTGTGCCATCTTCT
Source organism: Hymenobacteraceae bacterium (assembly GCA_022701825.1). Lineage (GTDB taxonomy): Bacteria > Bacteroidota > Bacteroidia > Cytophagales > Hymenobacteraceae > Hymenobacter. The sequence continues at coordinate 1,035 of JAKONR010000404.1, forward strand.
TTGATGCCGTAGGCCGAGCGGGGCATGACGAGCAGGATTTCGCAGCAGCCATCAGGCAGAAACGTAATGGTCAGCTCCGATATACTAGCACGCTGGCGCAGGGTAGTTTCATCGAATTTGAGGTCAGCCACGTCAAGAGTGATGGCCGTGAGGTTGGGTTTGAGCAGCATAAGGATAGAAGGGAGTTAAACAAAGTTGACGTCTTGGGTGTAGATAGTGGCCCCATCAAAATATAACGCCTTGTCGCCGTTATCATTAGGGTCAGCGGTATTGACTGGCTTCTGCATCCTAAACTGGTAGCGGCCGGCCGGCATGCCATGCACGCGCACAAGGCCGGGGCTACCCAGGTGGCTGTAGTAGCTCTGGCCCATAAAGCTGTTGTTGTAGTTGGTATCGACTTCAGGACGGTCATCGGAGCGGGTGGCGGTGGCTTTCCATACCCAGTTGAGGCTGTATGTCCCGAAGGGTGGGCCAAACTGCACCCAGTCCGGATTGGTTTTGCTGTCGAGGGCGCGTATAAAGAAGCGGAGTTGCCCACTGTCCTCGGCCGCGCCCCAGAAGGCGATGCCCTCGCTCGGGTCACCCCCGAAGGTAATTACCTTGGTCGTCAGCGTGGGCATGGCTTCGGTGGGCACTACGGCCGCCCGGTAGGTCACGGTATTCTGGTAGGAGCCCCCCGGCCAGTCGTTATTAGCCTTGTACCAGGTGCCGACGTAGGTGAAAAAGGTGTAGTCCTGGTCATCGTAGCGTAGCGTGCGTAGCGGGCCTAGGACTATGGGCGGCCGGGCAGTGCGCCGCCGCAGCGCATAATAGTAGCTTAACTTGCTCATGGCAGCGTAGAAATGATGTAGCGAATCTTGCCGGTGCTGGCCACGCGGAAGGCGTAACTCAAACGCACACCAGCCTCGTAGGTGCCGCCCTCCAGCTCAAACACGGCCGGGTCGAGCACAGGCGGCGTGGCGCTGGCACCCAACTCGGCGAAGACCACGACATTGCGCACGGCCCTGGCTATGTCCACGCTGAACGTGCCGGTCAGGACGGGTGGGTAGTCGGCATCCTTCGTGAAGCGCACCACGCTGCCGCTTTCCTCGTCGGAGTTATCGAAGGGCACGCTCGTGCCGTCGGGGTAGACCAGCGTGCAGTTGACGAATTGCAGCCGCGCCGGCGAAGAGACCATATCGTCTGCACCCAGCGTAACCCCGGCGTTGAGGTAAATGGTGGAGTTGGTTACCCGGCAGCGCAAGTCAGTGGGGCCGTGGTAACCGAACACGCTGCCGCTCGTCAGAGACTGGCCGAGCGTACAGCGGTCAAACTGCACGAGGTGACCAGGCATCCCAAAGTAGGCCGCTGAGCGAGCCATGCGGCCGATGTTGCAGTTGATGAATGTGTGGCGGTCGTTATTGCCGTTATTTTGGGATTGAAAAATATTGACTGCCCCGATGTAGGGGCTGTTGAGGATGCGGATGTTATGACCGGCCCCAGCTACCCCGCCATCACTGTCAGACTCAAATGCGTACAGGATGTTGAGAAACGTTACGCCGTCGATTTCCATGTTGCGCGGCGTACCGCCCGCCGCGATATATGCCTCGCCGCGGACCACTGCCCCAACGCCTTTGATGCGATAATCCATCCGGCGCAGGGCCAGCGTCGAGTTGATGTATCCGTGCAGCTCAATCAGGTCGTGAGGGGTTCTGTCTTCGTTATAGGGCGCGAAGATTTCAAGCTTTTTGCGGGTAATCTGGCCCTGGTAGTAGACTACGCAGGGCTGGTCCAACGCAGTTTTTATGCTCTGCGTCACGTAGCCGGGAAAATCGCCGATGAGCTGCGCCTGGTTTGCCAGCTCCTGGGTATGCTGCTGCTGGGTGGGCAAGTCCCCGAAGCGCTCGTCTGCTTCCGGCCGCGTGTACCCATCCAGAGTTGGCGCGGGAGCGCTGGTGCCTTCGGCTACGCCCACGGTGCTGGCCACCGGGTTCCAGTTGCCGGCGGTGTCTTGCTCAAACACGACGAGGTCAAACGCTTCCAGGTCCACGTCGGGGAAGCTCAGCACCTGCTGGGGGTAGGCCAAGCCGTCCGCTACCTTTTGCGTGAGCACCACTGCGCCGCCCAGGTCGGTGGCGGGCGCTAAAATTATATCAGCTGTATCAGCCATCGCTTAGTACGTATCGAAGGTGAAGGTTAAGGAAAATTCCGGTGCGGCGGCCAGGTCGATGTTGCCCACGTACACGTTGGCGTGGTAGTAGAACTGGCCGAAGCCGGCCGGCCGAAACTGGTTAGGCTCGGGCTCGCCCGCGTCGATGCGCGTCATGCCGCCGCTGCTGGCGCTGGCCGAGCAGGTGCGAGTGGCGGCCGAGCTGAGGGCGAAGCACGCCAGGTCGAGGCCCGCGTTGCGGTCTTTGTTCAGCATCGATACCTTGACCTTGCCGCCCGCTGCCGCGGCCGGCGACTGGAAGGTGACGCTGGTAGGAAAGGCGCGGAACTTGAAATAGGCCGCCTGGTACTCGTTGAATAGCAGGTCGCTTTTAGTAATGGTAACCGTGCGGCTGGTAGCCGTGGCCGGCAGCTGGTTGCCCTTCCAGATAAGGGTTTCCTCGGAGTAGAGGGTGGCCGGGTGGCCGGGCGTGAGCACGCGGTGGTCCTCGTCGTCGCGCACCGTTTTGATGGGCGTCCAGGTTACGGTTTCGCCGGCTGCCAAGCGCGGGCCGGTGTAACTGGTGCGGAAAATGCCCCCAGGCGCGTCGTTGTCGTGCTTGGTGAAGCGCGTTTCGATGATACGCCCGCCCTTGGCCCCGTCGAGAGTGAAGAGAGGCGTGCCGGGCGCTGCGCACTTCCACAGGCTAAACTGCTGCTGATTGTCCGACCCATCCCAGCGCTGCACGATGCAGCCTTCGTCGTCTACTTCACTGAGGTAGTACTCCTGGTAGGCCCCGATGCTGATGTAGGCACTCGTCTGGTTGGTGGCCCCGAAGGAGTTGCCGCCGAGGCGGAACTCCTCCACGGGCTGCGCCCCCGCGTAGTCTTGGATGCAGGCGTCGGCGGTTTTCTTTTTCGTTGTACTGGTCGTTACGTCGTACAGCTCGTAGGCTTTGGCATAGCACGTTACCCCGCGAATATCGACCGTGGGCGCGCACACCTGGATGGAGGTATCCGACTGCCCGCCCTGCCAGCTAAAGCCGCCGCTGCCGCCGCCGTTGCTGACCAGCCCGTGGGCGTGTACCTTGGTAAAGGAGAGCGGCTTGCGGCGGCTCACGAGCTTGTCCAGCTCTACTTCACCTACTATCTCCACTTCTTCGGCCTCAAAGGCGCCAGGGCATTCGGTAGGCGTCAGGTTGCCGATAAGCTTGACGCGGTACAGGCGCACCAGGTCTTTGGCCACCATCGCAAACGCCTCGGGCGTGTGGCGCGCGGCCACCAGGGTGCCATTCTGAAACACGAGGCGGGCGGGCAGGCGGTGCAGCGGATTATCGAGCGAATGCACCCGGCCCACGCCGCTGGGCGCGCCCGTGGTGGCCGTGTAGTCGGGGTAGCTGCGCAGGTAGTCGAAGCGCAGCGGCTGGCTTAGCGTGAGGCGCCGGCCGGGCCGGTCTACCGCCACGATGCGGGTGGCGCCATCCTCGAAGTGGCGGGCCCCCACCGGCTCGCCCCGAAACACGGTTTCCTTGGCCCAGGGCAGCACGAAGGCCCCCTCAAACCACACGTCCTCGTCGTCAAACGCACCTGGCTCGAGGGCCGTCAGCTCGGTGTCGCCCGCGTAGGCATCGGCCAGCAGCACCGGGTCAATGTACTCTTTCGTGCCTGCATAATCCGTTACGTTGCGCTGGAGCATCACCCCATTGAAGGTGCTGCGCCCCAGCATATTGTCCGGGCCATCGTAGTCGCACACTAGGGTGCTGCCATTGAGGTCTACGGTCAGGTCGTTGAGGTCGGCCGCCCAGCGGTTGTTTTTGTAGGCCACGACGCCGCCCTTGGGCATTAGCAGCCGCACCTTAGACTGCTGCCGAAAGGGCAGCGTGGCCAGCTCGTCGCGCACGGCCAGCAGCTGTGGCCCATTATCGGTGCGGGAGCCCTGCAGCTTGTAGGTGGCATCGAGGCGGGCATCGTTTTTCACCCCGCGCCCCGCCAGCTGCACCAGCACTCCTTCGCGCAGGCGTAGGCCCACCCGATACTTGGCCAGCGCCGTGGCATGGCCGGCCGGCAGCAGAAACGATGCTTGGCCGGCCGCCTGTCGCGCCAGGCTCAGCAGGGGCAGGCTGCCGCTAGCGGCGGGCGCGGGGAGCGTGGGGGCGGCGGCCGTAAAAAGCAGCTCGAACGCGCCGCCCGTATGCTGGTAGAAGCTCCCGGTCAGGCGGTCTACGGCCAGGTCGCCAGCTAGGCCCAGCGCAGCAGCGGGCGGGCCGCTGGTATAGAAAATCTGGCTGCCCCGCGCCCGGGCTTCTAGCAGCGCAAGCGCGGCAATCATCTTGGCCTGAAAGGCGCGCAGGTCTTTGGCTGGCATGCGCTGGCCAGAAGCCAGCAGCTCCTGCATGCTGCGCGTCAGGTCAGTGGTGAGTAATGACATAGATTAGTTGAAAATCAATTGATTGAACGAATACCCCGGCGAGCCTGCCGGCCACCTGGTGGCTACTCGGGTGCGCCAGCCAGGGCGGCCCCAGCGAAAAGCGCCGGATAGACCGGCGAAAGCCTGCACAAATATTTCGGCGACGGACCCGCCTTTTACCATTTGCGCGAGCGGTAAACTGCACTCGCATAAGCGTTTTGCTGGCAGTAGCGGCAAAATGCCCCGCTACTGCCGCTGGGCTCGCTGCTGGCCTTTGGGGCCCGGCCAGGGTGGCGGGCCGCCCCACCAGCAAGGCGCGCTGCCCCCGGGCTTTGTGGCAGTGGCGGCACGTGGCAGCGCCAGTAGCGGCAAAAGTCTCGGGCTGCCCGGGCTGTCGGGCGGGCTCCACCACTTCCGGCGGTCATTTTTGAGTCATCGCCGGGCCATGCTACCCGCCCGCTACCGCCTATGTTCGCCCCGTTGCAACCCACACCGGCCCCGGCCCGGCCCGTCTACATTCCGCCCCGCCCCTAGTCCGGAGCCCAGGCCAGCCCCCAAGCCCGCTGCTCTGGCCGCCCCCGCCCCCGCCCCGGCCAAGCCCGCCGCCACCCCCGCCCCGGCCCTGCTGGCCGCCGTGCCCCCGGCGCTCGCCCCCGCCGTGGCGGCGCTGGCCCACGCCACCCA
>JAKONR010000478.1 GCA_022701825.1 Hymenobacteraceae bacterium
CGTGGCGAGCAGCTCGGCCTCGGCGGGGCGGCCGTTGGCCTGGTGGATGGTCACGCGCCAGGTTTCGCGCTGGCCGGGCTGGAGCCGGTCGCGGAAGGTGGCGATGCTGAGGCGCAGCGGCTGGGGCCGCTCGGCCACCTGCACGGTGGCGGTGTGCACGTAGAGGCGGCCGGCGCGCACCTGCGTGGTGTGGAGGTAGAGTGGGCCGGCGGCCGTGGTTGGGCCGCTGGCCACCTCCAGGCGGCGCTGCTCGCCGGCGGCCAGGGTCAACCACTCCTGGCGAAGCAGCTGGCCACCGCGCTCTACTTCGAGCAGAATGCGGGTATCGGGCTCGCTGCTGCCCAGCAGCAGGCGGGCAGGCTGGCCGGGGGCCACCGTGTCGGCGGGCACCGCCACCCAGTCGGGCGTGGCGTAGGGAATGGTGGCCGCCTGGGCGTCGTAGAGCACGAAATCGAGGCGGGCGTGGGCGGCGGTATCGGGCGCGGCGGCCTGGGCTTCGAGGCGGTAGCGGCCGGTGGGCACGCCGGCCAGCAGGGCGGCCACGTCGAGCGCCGGACTGGTGCGGGTGTCGAAGGGCAGCGTTTTGACGAGCTCGGCGGGGGCTTCGTTGTCCTCGGTTTCGGGGGCGGGGCCGGGCACGCCGGGCGGGTTGGGGCGATAGCGGCGGGCCAGCAGGCGCAGCGTGCCAGTGGCGGGCAGCGGCTCGCCGGTGGCATTGGTGCCGAGCAGCGTGAGGGCGGGCAAGTGCTGGCGGTCGAGGCGCTCGGGGCCGGCGAGCTGCAAGTTGAGCGGGTTGTGGCCGATAACCACGCCGCGGGTGCCGGTGCGGGTTTCGCCGGCCGCGTCGGTTACGTCAGCGGTTATTTCAAACAAATAGCCCGGCTCCCAGCCGCGCCGGCCCGGCTGCCGGGGCCCGGCGGGCGGCGTGAAGGAGAGAGTGAAGCGCCCTTCGGCATCGGTGGTGGTGGTGCCGTGGGCGATTTCCTGGCTGCCGCGCCCCCCGCCGGGCGGGTAGAAACGACGAGCAACACTGGGTTCGGCAAACAATGCCCACAGCTCGCGGCGCATGACGCGGTACTTGACCTGTGCCCCATCTGTGGCCTGCCCGGCGTAGGCGCGGGCGCGCCCCGTGAGGGCGAGCGGCTGCCCCAGCTGCGGCCGGCCGGGCACCGAGTCGAGCGTCACTACGAAAGTGGGCCGCTTGTAGTCTTCCACCTGAAAGCCGAGGCTGCCGTCGTCGGTTTGCAAGGTCATCTGGCCGTTGAGCAGGCCCGTGGGCAGCACCAGCGAGCCGTTGAACGAGCCGTAGTCGGAGGTGGTGAAGGTGAGTGTCTGGGCGGTTTGGCCGTTCACGTCGAGCAGGCGCACGCTCACGGACTGGCCGGTAAGCAGACTGTTTTTGGAACCTTGGCTTTGGGTTAGAATACCTTTGAAATACACCGTCTGGCCGGGCCGGTAGATGGCGCGGTCGGTGAAAAGGAAGGTGCGGCGGGAAGGGCTAGTGTCTTCATCCAGATGGTTGGGGTAGCCCTCGCTGTCCACTGCTACCAACAACGTATCACGTCCGCGCCAGATTTTGGCTTGGTTTAGAGATGGAAATTGCTTAGAATAATCGGGGGAAGCCAGTTTTATTTCGCCGGAGGTGGCTGACTTAACGATTTCGCCCAAGTACTTGACCGTCTTTTCTCCCCTTTCATAAGCGTAAAAGCCCTGGGCTGAGACTCCACTTAAAGGCACTCCGCTTTGCCGGTGCAGCACGAGTAGCACGGAGCCAGTCCGGTGCTCACGGCCCTGCCGCAGGGCGGTCAGTTCGCTGGCCCCCAGCACGCCGAAGGCCGTGACGCTACTAGCCGGAGCCGGGTTGGCAAGGTTAGGCTTAGATTGATTGCTCAACACAATCAGGTAGTGGCCCACGGGTAGCGCCGCGCCGGCTACGGCCAGTTTTTGCTCTTTGTAATCAAGCGGGTGCGGCGGCATTGGCACTACCCAGGTAGCCACTGGGGCCGCCTTCAGGGCGCGGGCGTAGCGTCGGGCCACTGTGGGGTTACGCTCGTTATAGTCATTAGCTGTTTCCCATTCGCGCAGCGTGATGCGGTAGGCGAAAGCGTGCAGCTCGGTCACGTTGCGGGCCGTAACATCGAGCCGCCAGGGCTGGCCGGGCACCACGATGTCGGCGGCCGAAAACGTGAGTTCGGGCCGCTCAATCTCCTCGCGCAGCACCCGCGCCTGCGCCGCCCCACGTGACTTCGGAAACCGGGCTTCGGCCGCCCGCGCAAGGGCCACGGCGGCCACGGGGTCGGTTTCGCGCAAGGCCTGCGCCCGGCGCGTCATAAACTCCGTGCTGATGGGCAGGGCTTTATACGTCTCGGCTAGTTGGGTTAGCGCCGCCGCGTACTGCTCGGTGTAGTCTTCGCCCTGCCCGAAGGCGCGCAGGAAACTGAGGCGCTGCAAGTCCACGTCGGCCAGGGCGGCGGGGTTGTTGGCCACCAGGCGGGCGGCCGTGAGGCGCTGCAACAGTTGCAGCGCGTGCAACTGGCCGTTGAGCGAGTCGGCGGCGGGCACGGCGAGCTTCAGCGCCGCAAACTCCTGGGCGCTGCCAAACAGCTTGGGGTCGGTGGCCTGAAACTGCTGCTCGGGCCGCGTGATGTACAGCTCCTGGTTTTGCAGCCCCTCGATGGCGCGGTGCGCCAGCAGGTCGTAGAGCGTGGGGCGCAGGGCGC
>JAKONR010000504.1 GCA_022701825.1 Hymenobacteraceae bacterium
CGCGGGGCCGGTCTTGCAGGGCCGGGTGCACCAGCGCCTCGTGGTAGCGGTACTCGTCGGCCGACGAAAATTGCAGATTGCCATTGAGAAACAGGCGCAGCTCGCCCCGGTGGTTGCCCGTGAGCACCAGGCGCTGGTAGGGCGTGCTTTGGGCGTAGATAACGGTATCCTGAAACACCTCGCCCTCGGCGTAGCGCTGGATGCGCTCGGCCCCCACCACGCCCGCGCCCAGCGCCAGCAGCGCCACCACGATGGTAGCCAGGTAGCGCCTTCTATAAGGCTTGGTTTCGGCAAACGACAGCAAGCTCACGCCCGCCACTACCACATTCAGCGCCCCAAACAGCAGCGCCGTGCGCACCAGCCCTAGCCGGGGCACCAGCACCAGCGGAAATATCACCGCTGCAAGCAGCGAGCCCACGTAATCGAAGGTGAAAACTCTTGCTACCAGCTCCTTAAATGCCAGCCGCCCCTGCAAAATGCGCAGCAGCAGCGGTATCTCCAGGCCCACGAGCGCGCCCAGCAGGCCCACCAGCCCGTACAGCAGCACCCGAAACGAGCCCACGTGCGCAAACAACCCAAACAGCAGCGGCGCCGACGCGCCGCCCACCAGCCCCACCAGTATTTCGAGCCGGATAAACCAACGCAGCAGCGGCCCGCCCAGGTAGCGCGACAGCCACGAGCCCACGCCCATGCTAAACAAATACACCCCAATCACCGTCGAAAACTGCGTCACCGAGTCGCCGAGCAGGTACGAGGCCAGGGTGCCGGCAATCAGCTCATACAGCAGGCCACAGGTGGCGATTACGGCCACCGAGCCCAGCAGCAGCGCCGGCCGGGGCGCGTCGGTAGCGGACGGGGCCGCTGCCGCTGCCCGCGCCCGCCGGCGGCGCGCTAATACCGATTCCTCACCCATGAATGGCCGCGCTGATGATGAGGGCTACCGCCAGCATAAAGGCCGCCGCGATAATGGCCAGGGCCGTGTTGTGCTCCTCTAATATTTCGCGGCGCAAGGTGCCGGGCGTCAGCTTATTAAATAAATAAAAGCTGACGAGTAGAATGATAATGCCCAGCACCGAGTACACGACGGAGGCGGTGAGCGCCTTGAGGTTGAGGTATTCCATGAGCGGTGTGCGGTAAGCGTTGGCTTGCCGTTAGGTAAAAGGTCATTGGTTTTCAACGGCAAGCTAAAGCTTACCGCACATCTCGATTAAGCTGAAAGTCAACGGCAAGCTAATGCTTACCCTACACTCATTTATGATTGAAGCCGTGTACGTAGCCGCCGTGGCCGCCCGCCCGGTGCGGGCCGGCCTGCTGCTCGGCTTCGGTGGTCTCGTTGTCGTCGCCGAGCAGGCGGGCGCCGCGCAGGCCCAGGGCCACAAAGCTGGCCAGGCCCAGGCCCAGTAGCCCCGCGTAGAGCGGCGAGCGCCGCAAATCGGCCCCCAAATGGCTAAAAAGAGACAGCATAACAGGTCAGGAGGAAGAGGGCGCAAAATCGCTGTTTTCCCAGCGGCTGTTTTCAAACGCACTGTGGCGCACAAACTGCCAGAAAGGCAGGATGCTCATAATAAGTAGGATAAGGGCAAAATTGGAAAAGAAGCCCGTGTGTTGCTCCAGCTGCACGCGTAGCTCCGTGTCGCCCGTGCCGGCCTCCAGGCTGGGGTAGAGGTTGAGGTGGTAGCGCCCCGGCGGCAGCCCGCTGATAACGGCATTGGCCGAGTAGCTGCCCTCGGTCCAGTGCTCGCCATCCTCCATGCCTTCGTAAAATTCGAGCGAGCGCGTGACCTCGTAGCCGCGCCCGGTTTGCTCGTTCACCAGGCTGGCCGTTACTTCGAGCCAGTGGTTGCTGAGCCCCGGCGCGTCGAAGCGGATGTCGAGCGCCGCCGGGTGCGTGAGCGCTATCGTCTTGGAAACCAACATCTGGCTGTAGCCAGGTGCGGTAGTAGGGGCGGCGGGCGGCGAGGTAGCAGGGAGTTCGGGCTTGGGCTCGGGCACGGCGGGCGGGGCGGCGGCGGCCGTAGCCCTGGCCGCGGCCAAGCCCAGCGTGTCGCCGGCGGGCGGCGGGGTGAGGGCCACCGGGGCATCGGCCGCCACTGGCACGGCCGGAATGACGAACGTATCGGTTAGTTCGGAGCTGGGCCGCGTGATGGCCAGCCACGCCGCCAGCGCCAGCAGTAGCACCGCCGCCACCCCAAACAGGCGCCACGCCGTGCCCGTCTGGTGTGGGTTGGGCTGGGCCGCGCCGGTGCCCTGGCGGCTGGGTAGCTGGCCCACCGGCAGCCCAAAAGCCGCCGCTACCTGCGCCGGCTCCAGGTATTCGGAGAGGTACCAGGTGGGTTTTGACTTCGGTGCCTGCTCGCTAGACAGCAAGTAGGGCGGACCGGTAAACTCTTGTATCTTGAGGTGCTCGTCGTCCAGAATGTTCCAGTCGAACTCGCCCTGCGCGTCGCGGATGATGGGCTCGTAGCGGTGCCACAGCCGGTAGCCGTTGCCGGTACTGGGGCTGGTCCACTCTTTGCCCTGAAACGAATGGCTACCCTTAGTAGCCGGGAAGCTCGGCGCCCGCCGTATCAGCAGCCAATGCCCCTGGAACTCGGCCAGCTGCAACGGAAAGTCGATGGGGTCGTCGCCTTGAAAGGGAATAGCGGGGCGCAGCTGGTACTCGCGCCACTCGGCGGTGCGGTCGTTTTTTTCGCCGCGCACCTGGTAGCCCGTGAGGCGCACCTGGTAGCCACCGAGCGGGCCCGTGGCGCCCAGCGGCAGGCTGGGGCCGGGCGGCAGCTCGCGCTTGAAGCCGCTGACAACGGTGGCCGGGCTATACGGCGCGGCCGGGTCGGCCCGGAAGTAGGTGCGGCACTTAAAGCAGCCAAAATATTCGCTGCCAGCCGGGTCGTAGCAGGGCACTCGGGCCTGGCATTTGGGGCAGGCTACCCAGGCGGCGGGGGGCGTAACGGGCGCGTCGCTCATCGCAATACTTCGGTGTAGTGCTGCTCTTCGGCCTCAAAAAAGGCCAGCGTTTCCTGGTACACGCGCCGCACGGTGGCGTGGTTGTCGCGCCGAAAATTCGACAAAAACACGTCGAACGTGGCCAGCCCATACTCGGGCCAGGTGTGGATGCTGAGGTGCGACTCGGTGAGGGCCAGCACCGCCGTAAAGCCCGCGCTTTCGGCAAATACGTGGTAGACTTCGCCCACGCTGGTGAGGCCCAGCCGCGCTACCAGCTCGCCAAAAAATTGCTGGCTGCCCGCCGCATCGCGCAGCCGCCCGGCCGGCGCCCTAAAGGTGGCCAGAATGTGCAGGCCCGGCGCGTAGGGCGCGGCCGGGGCGGGCGGCGGGGCAAAAGGCAGCAGGTCAGGAGTCACGGCCACAATACTACGGCGGCGGGCAGGCTTTTTGGCTGCCTGCCCGCTCAGGTGGCCGGTTCTGCCCGTATTTTTAATGCCAGGCAGCAACTTAAGTAACTATTCTATTATTATACGATGAATTCATTGCCCTACGCGCAGGAAACCCTGTTTTTTCAGAACCAGGCGGGTAAACTTTTCTACCAGCCAGCGGGCTACGTGCGCCTAGCCTGGGCCGCCGAGCGGCAGCCGCTCGAAACTATCCAGGCCTTCTACGAGCAGGTGCTGGCCCTGCTCCAACGCAGCGGCGTGGGCCGCATCCTTTCCGACCATGGGCAACGGCCTCCGCTGCCCATCGCGGCCCAGGAGTGGCTCACTACCAGTTGGATACCCCGCGCCATGAGCCTGGCGCGCACCCGGCACTGCGCCATCGTGGAAGGGGCTGACCCCATGCACCGCCTCTCCACGCAGTCGGTGGTGAGCACAGCGCCCACCGAGTTTCAGTTCAAGCGCTTCGACACTTTTACCGCCGCCGATGCCTGGCTGCGCGGGCTGGCGCTGGGCAAGTAACGCAGGGGTTTGGGGCCGCCTACGCGCGCCATGCTGAGCGTAGCGCGGCATCTTGCGCGGCGCAATATTTTCCGGTGCGAGTAGGTGAGTGGCTTCGCTACAGTCAGTATGACAAACGTAGTCAGTGTTTTACGCAACAACCAAAAAAGCCCGGCCTTTCGGCCGGGCTTTTTTAGGTGCTGGGCACGGGCGCCCGCTTAGTGCTTGGCGAAGTGCTTGGTGAAGGTAGTCTGGCCGTCGGAGGCGCGCAGCAGGTAGAGGCCGGGGGCGAGGCCGCTCACGTTTACCTCGCCGTTGCCGAGGTAGCGGGCGTCGGCCTTGGCGCCGCGCACGTCGAGCACTTCCACCGCCTTGAGCTCGGCGCCCGAGCTCAGGCGCAGGTGGAGCGCATCGCTGGCCGGGTTGGGGTAGAGGCTCAGCTCGGCGGCCGCGTCGAGGGTAGCCACAGTGGCAGCAGTGAGGCCCTGGCCCGCGGCGATGGTCGTGCCACCCGTGATGCTGAGGCTATAATCCTCAGTTTCGCCGTAGCTGTAGCTGCCGCAGCTGGTGGTGGCGCTAGCGTCGCTGAGCACCACGCGCAGGCGAGTTTTGCCGGTTTTGGCGGTGCTGGGTACCGTGAAGGTAGCACTGAGCGTGGCGGCGCTACTGCTGCTGCCGCTCACCACGGTTTCGCCCGAGTCAGTGAAGTCACCGTCCTGGTTGTAGTCAACGTACACTTTCCAGTACTCGGTGTAAGCCGAGCCGGCAAAGCCAGCCGAGAAGCTGATGGTCTGGCGCGAGCCAGCGGCCACGCTGGTGCTGCTGGCCGTGCCATCGTAATAGCCGCCGTCGGCCGCGCTGGTGCGGGCGATGCTGCCCAGTTTCACGTAGTCAATCCACTCGTAGTCAGCGCTGCTGCCTTGGCTGGCGCAGTAGGCCGTGGTGGTGGGCGGCGTGGTGGTGCCGCTGCCGTAGGCCGCGCCCACGCCCACCGCGTACCAAGCGTTGGTCACGGCCTGGGTCTGAGTCGAGGTAGCGCCAAACAGGTCGGTAGCCGCCTGAATGGAGTAAGTGCGGGCGGCTGCGTAGTTCGAGCTGGCGCTGAGGTACACGCTCTCGGTGCGATACAGGATTTTGGCGGCGTCGCTCAGGCCCAGGCCCGTCACGGCGTAGGCGTTGCCTACTTCGTTGGTGCCAGTTTTGCCCACGCTGATGAGGTAGTACCAGTAGTTGAGCACGCCCGAGTTGGTGTGCACGCCGCCATAGTCGTTGCTCGAAGACGTATTGGTGGTCGATACCCAGCGGTTGCCTTTGTAATAGGCGGGCTGGCCGTAAAGGTTGGGGTTGCTCATCGAGCGCAGCGCGCCGCCGGCCCGCATAATTTCCTCGCCTATGTCCCAGGTCGACTTGCCGGTGAGGCCCAGTTGGTCTACTGTGTATTTCTCAATGCTAGCGCCCCAGCAGTCCGAAAAGCCCTCATTCAGGGCGCCCGACTCGGCCGAGTAAGTGAGGTTGGCAGTTTTTTCGCACACGGCGTGACCGATTTCGTGGCCGCACACGTCGAGCGAGGTCAGGGGCTTGAAGGTGCTGGCCCCGTCGCCGTAGGTCATCACCGAGCCGTTCCAGTAGGCATTTTCGTAGCCAGCCGTGGTGCTGGGCGTGTCGTCGTAGTGCACGTAGCTCTTGATTTTGGCCCCCGCGTTGTCGTAGCTGTTGCGGTTGTGCACAGCCTTCCAGTAGTCGTAGGTGGCCTGCGCGCCAAAGTGGGCGTCGCCGGCCACGTTGTCGTAGTTGGCGTTGTTGTACTCGGCTGCCGTCCAGTTATTGTCGCCATCCACGAAGTCCACGGCCGCCGTGTAGCTGTTGCCTTTTTTGCAATTGTAGGTTTCGATGCCGCTGCCGCGAGAGTACTCGCGCAGGCGGTAGCCGCCGGTGGTGGTCTCGGTGGCCAGGGCGCGGGTGCCGCTGTAGGCGGTGGCAAACGAGCCGGTGGCCGCCGCCTGGGTGGCGTGCTTGATGATGGCGTCGCGCAGCACGAGCTCGCCGGAGTGGGCGTCGATGTAGTAGTAGGCGCGGCTCACGGGCTGCTGGGCGTAGATGTCAAACTTCCAGGCCAGCACCAGGGGCCCGGTTTCGGGGTCCTGGCGGCAGTCGCGCACGATGACGAGCTCGCCCTGGGGGCGGTAGCTGGCGGCGGGGTTGCCGGTCAGGCGCTGCAGGCCGGCCTCTTCGGCCGCGTCCTGCCACTGGTATTTGTGGGCCCCCACGGCGGCCAGGGCGCGGGCCAGGGCGGCGCGGGCGGGCAGGGTGGGGGTGGTGCTGAGCTGGGCGACCTTTTCGTAGTCGCCGCTCAGGCGCTCGATGGCGCCCTGGCGGGCGTGGACGGAGTAGGTGGCGTGCTCGATTTTGACGCCTTGGTAGAACTGCTCGAACTTTTGGTGGGTGAAGCCCAGCTCGTCGGTGTCGACGTGGGCCAGGCGCAGCTGTTCGTGCTGGCCCAGGCCCAGCTGCTGGCGCAGCACGAGGGCGGCGTCGGTGGCGCGGGGGCGGGCAGTGGCGCGGAACTCGATGAGCGAGGGCTGGCCGTCGGCGGCTAACTCTTTTTGCTGAAGACGCGCACCTTCTTGAGCGCTAGCTAAGTGGGGAAGGGCCACCACGCCCAAAGCGAGCGCTGCTACCGTAATGTACTTATGGGACATAAAGGGAATGGATGATTGGAAAAAGGATATAGCCCAATAGGCTCCGCAAGGTATATTTTTTTTCTGAAAATACGCGCCGCAGAGTTTCATAAAATAGGATAATCCCTAGTAGTCAGCACTGATTTTTTAAAAAGGGTATGAAAAATGCTAGCGCAAAGCTTTTAGGCTTTAGACTGATAATTAAGAATAATTTACGTTGCCTTCGGACTGTTTTTAGTATGCATGTAGCACTATATTTTTTGTGTTTAAAAATAAATAGTTGACCAACAACTATGAGCATTTAATGAAGAAAATTTAGATTACTATTTAAGGAAAATATTATACTTTTTTTGTCTTTGATAATTCCGGTAACGATTGTGGTTATTCTGGGCGGGAGTTCGGCCACCGGGCGCGCACGCCGTATAAAAGGCGTTTCCACCAAAACCTGTTGTTGCACATGCGCACTACCTGGATTCAAATCGGCCGCTGGTCGCTGCTCGCGGCCATAGGAGGAGTATTAGTAGCTGGGGTGGCCCGGGCGCACGCCCGTCGCCGGGCCAAAGACGAGGCTCAGGAAAGTGGCCTTTTTGCCGGCCCGGCCACGCCGCGGCTAGTGGCCCAGCAATTCAAATTCACCGAAGGACCGGCCGTAGATAAGGCTGGCAACGTGTACTTTACCGACCAGCCTAATAATAAAATCTGGAAGTACGATACCCAGGGCAAACTCTCGGTATTTATGGACCCCGCTGGCCGCGCCAACGGCATGTACTTTGACCGCCAAGGCAACCTTATTGCCTGCGCCGATGAGAAAAACCAACTTTGGTCCATCAGCCCCGGTAAGAAAATAACGGTGCTGGTGGACCTGCCGCCCGGCCACCGCCTCAACGGCCCCAACGACGTGTGGGTGGCCCCCGACGGCGGTATTTACTTCACCGACCCCTTTTATAAGCGTGACTATTGGGACCATACCGCGCCCGAGCAGCCTGGCCAATATGTGTACTACCTAGCCCCCGGCCAGCACCAGCCCACGGTAGTCGAAACTACCCTGACAAAGCCTAACGGTATTATCGGCCCGCGCGATGGTAAGACGCTGTACGTCGCCGACATCGACGGCGACAAAACCTACCGCTACCGGCTTGGCCCTAACGGCGCGCTTACCAATCGACAACTCTTTGTAAACCAGGGCTCGGATGGTATGACGCTGGACGAGCGCGGCAACGTGTACCTCACGGGCAAGGGCGTTACCATCTACAGCCCTGATGGCGAGCGCCTGGCTCACCTCGACGTGCCCGAGGAGTGGACGGGCAACATCTGCTTCGGTGGCAAAGACCGTAAAACGCTGTTTATTACGGCCTCGAAGGGCGTGTACGTGGTGCCGATGCGCGTGCGCGGCGGGCAGTAGGCAGCCTGCAGCACATTTAATTTATACAGCAGTATTTGTACCGTGCGGCAGCGGCCCTAGGGCCGCTGTCCGCCCTTCGTGCCGTAATTATTGCGCTATGCCAGAGCACACTCGTACTTAGCCAGGCGAATTAGTGGCCCTGTTTTCCGGATAATGGCGGTCGATTTTGACGCAGGCTTGTTCAAGCGTGAACGGCCATTTTACGATGGCCTGTGCCGCATTATGCTTGGCTACGCACGCGGCGACACGGGCCGTGAGGTCTGCCAGAGTAGGGAGGCGTTGGTACAGGCACTGGCGGACGATGACTAAGAGTTTTGACAGTATGTTTAGCCAGAAAGCCTTCTGAGCGTAAAGTAGACCACGAGGCGGGCGGCTAGCGCTCATGCCCGGTGGGGGCAGGCATACCGGCCAGCGCCGTCACGGCTGCGCGTTTGGGGCATCAGAGCGTGGGGGGGTACCACTGCGGGGGCTTTCGCCAGCGCCGCTTACCAACCGGCTTCCCCATAACGGCGGCGCAACTGGCTGACGGCTCAGGCGCACAGCCCGCACCGGGCGGCAGCCCGTGCAGCTAAAGTCTTGCAGCGCGGCTTGGTTGGCGGCGGGCGGGAAAATGCGGCTGCTGAGCGTTTCGCTGAACACGCGCACCGCTGCCCGCCCACCAGCTTCGAGGACATGACTTCGAGCTCGGCCAGGGCAGCCTTCTCGGTTTTGGTGCGGTAGACTTTGCCGCGCAGCTCGCCGATGGCCTCGGCGGGTTGCACGGTGGCCACCGCCTCGCCGCCCGCGATAACGGCCGTGTTGGAGCACAGTTCGGTTACGTCTTCCACGATGTGGGTCGAGAGGACAATCACCACGTGCTCGCCTATCTCATTCAGTAGGTCGAGGAAGCGGTTGCGCTTGGTGGGGCGAGGCCGGCGGTGGGCTCGCCCACGATGATGAGCTGCGGCAGGGCTTTGGCAGCCCTACCGCGCTGCCAAAGTCCTGCCGCATGCCGCCCAGATAGCCGCTCAGGCTCTTTTTGCGAGCGGCCCACAGGTTGGGTTGCCTCAAAAGTGCTTCCACGACCAGCTTGCGCTCGCGCCCATCGCGAATGCTCTTAAGGCTGACGAAGTGGTCGAGCAGCACCTCGGCCGAAATGCGGAGATGCTGGAGTATAGCCACGAGTGTAGGGTAAGCTTTAGCTTGCCAGTAAATACCGAAATGCGAAAATGCTGGAGTATAGCGCAAACTCCTGCGGCAACTAACTCAGTACCCCGCGCGGCATCCTTCTCGGTCCGCATGTCAATGTCGCCTAGCGTGATGCCGCCCGCATCGGGCTCTTGCAGCGTGGCAGTGGCGCGCATGAGCGAGCTTTTGCCGGCGCCGTTGGGCCCCCGAGCAACCCGAACATGCCGTTCGAAATAGTCAGCGACGCATTGTGCAGGGCGCGCACGCCGTTGGCGCAATTTTTTTGAGAGGTTGCGAATGATAAAGTGCAAGGAACTAGCCGATTAAATTGAATTTTTGAAAACATGATTGCTTTATATATAATAAAAGTTTTTCCGATTCTTTCCTGGTAGTGTCTACGCGGCTACGCGTTGCGGGCGGGCGCGGCGCGGCCGAGCCAAAAACGGCGCGTCGGGGGCCGGGTTTTGGGGCGCGGTTGCTTAGATTTGTGCAGTAGCCAAGTCGCTGCCACTTGGTTGCCGGCCCCTGTTTCCTATGACGATTACCCCAGCTTCTCTCTTACCTGCCGACGAACTGGAGCGCCTGGAAACGTTGCGGCGGTACGATATTTTGCATTCGTTGCAGGAGGCAGTATTTAACGAGTTTGTGGAGCTTACAGCTCGTATTTTCCACTTGCCCATCTCCCTCATTGCCCTGGTCGATGGCGACGAGGTAGAGTACAAGGCCAACGAAGGCCTGCCTGGCCTGCGTAGCCAGCCTCGCACCGAAGCCTTGTGCGCGCTGGCCGTGCGCGAGCGCAAAACCGTGGTGCTGGCCGACGTGGCCACCGAGCCAGCCCTCACGCCCGCCGCCACCATTGCCGCTGAGGCCAAAAACCTGCGCTTTTATGCCGGTGCCCCGCTGGCCATGCCCGACCAGCGCCACATCGGCACGCTGTGCGTGATAGACCGCCGCCCGCGCACCTTTAGCCCCGACGAGCAGCAGGTGCTGGAGTACATTGCCAGCCTGGTGGCCTGCACCGTGGCCGTGCGCCACTGCTGCCGCATCGGCGTGGGCCAGGGCGAAAGGCACTGGCAGCTGGTGCAGCGCCACCTGGTAGATGAAATACGGGAGTTGGTGGCGCTGGTGCGCTACTTGTCGGCGCGCTTTGGTGCCCAGGTGCCCGTGTCGGCCGCCGTGCTCGAGCCCGTGCGCCGCCGCCTGCACGACTTGGGTCGGGTGCTGCAAGAGTACCCCACCTGTAGCTAGCGGTGGCCTCTGGGGCCCCGGCCCGCAGTTTCAAAACGGTTGCTAGCAGGGCCGCCGGCCGGGGGCCTAGCTATGAGGAGAAGCTTCGCGACCGCCTGGGCCGCGAGGCTTTTTGGGGGAGTGATTAAGCTGCTCGCGTGGCTGCCGTGCCACCCGGCGGCGCCGTGGCTGTTGGGGCCACCTGCGCCATCCTGCGCTACACGCAGCGCGCCGCGCTGGGCCAGCCCATCGAAGTAGACATCGCGATGCTAGCACTCGGGCGCGGCGGGCAGGCCGTGCTGAGCGGCACCGGGCTCACGGCCTGGGCGCTGCTGCTGGCCATCGGGCCGCTGCTTGCGTAGCGGCTCGGCGGGCAGCGCGCGGCTTCTTGGCGAAGAGTCTGCCGCGTACTGGCGCCGGGGCTTGGCCGGTCAGCCGGTATAGTGCCAGCTTTCGGGGCCTTGCCGCGCTCAAAACGCCGCCCGCACGGGCCACCCAGCATCGGTGCGAACCGAGTCTAGCTGAAAGTACTGGGCCACGCTCAGGTTGAGCGGGTGGTTGTAATAGGGCTGAATATCATACCCACGAACCAAGATATAGCGGGGCGTAACCCGCGTAATCGGCGGCACCGTCAGCTTGCGCTGCCGGCTGCGCGGGTCTTGGTACAGCTTGTCGCGCGCTTCGCACTGCGCGGCCCACCGGGGTGCTTCCCACAAGGCTTCTTGCCAAGCGCGAATGGCCGGGGCGGCAAACACCACAACCAGTAGCGCCGCCACCAGCGTGCGTACCGCCCCCGAAAAGCGCGGCAGCCGCGCCGGGTTGGCGGGCAGCGAGGCCCAGCACGCCGCCAGCCAGCCAAACAGCGCCCACCAGTACAGCACGTTTACACCCCTGGCCAGCAAGTCGGGGCCGATGAGAACGCTCAGCAGCGCGGTGCCTCCCACCATGCCGAGCAAAACAACGCCCGCCCCCGCAAACAAAGGCAGGCGCAGGCCCGCCGGCCGGTGGGGTAGCAAGCGAGGGGCGAGCGGGCTAAAGAGCACTGGCACCACCAAAAGGGCAAAAAACTCGGGCCGCCACAGCACCAGGCGCAGGCCGCGGCCAAGCTGCGCCGCCAGCGCGAGCGGAGCAAGGGACAGCTTGGGGGAACTGGCCATACGCTCGTAGTTGCCCGGTGCCAGCAGCACGATGCCAAAACCCAGCCCCAGCACCAGCAGCAAGAAACTCCAGCTTTTGGCCGCCGCACGCCGCTGCGCGCGGACACTACCGCCGATGGCCGTGAGCAGCACCAAGCCGAGCAGCCCCACGCCTAGCTCGCTTGTGCCCGCAAGCACAAAAGTGGCCCCCGCCGCCAGCCCCAGCCACCAGCGCCGGTGCGCGGCGCTCTGCCAGGCGCGGGCCACGGCCGCCGGCACCACCAGCCCCAGGCAGCACGCCAGCTGATGAACCACCAGACCCGAAAACCAATAAAGACCGGAATGAATATCCGGGCTGATGAACACGAAAACCAGCCACAAGCCGAGGCTGTACCAGCCCGCCTGCCAGGGCGGCAGCGCCCGCTTGGTAAGCGATTGGAAGGCAAAAAAGACGCTCGCCACCTGCCCGACTATCGCCAGCAAAGCGGCGGCCTTCACCCCACCTAGCCAGCCGTAGCTCAGCGGATTGCCTACCAGCGAAAGCACATGAGAGCTGAACCGCCCGCCCGAATGCAAGTAATAGTGCTTGAAAGAGGCGAGAAGCCCCACCTGGCGGTACAGCGCCGCAAACAGATAGTCATCCCAATAAGGCTGATTGTACTGGGTGAGCAGCAGCAGCGGCGCGGCGCAGATGAGCAAAAAGCCGGGCAGTACTAATTTTGCTGGAAAGTTGGGCATGGTGGCCAAAGGTCAGCTCGCCAGCAGCCAACTGCCCCGCCGTACCGGGCAGTTGGCCTTCCTTTCAGTGTTCAGCGCAGCGCTTTGGGCTACTAACTTGTACCCAGAGCCGAAATATATATTGCTCTATTCCTTCAGCTACTTAGCCCCCTTCTGGTCAGTAAATGGTCAGTAAGCTCTGTGCGCTAACCCGAACAGGTAAGCCAGCGAAAGCTGAAAGGCTTGGTTATGGTGAATGAAAAAGGGGACCGTCGTTCTCGGAGGAGTGTCAGGTTGCGTATTCTGAAGGCCCAGGCTGTATTCTAGTTGGGCCAACAAGCCCCGGTAGCGGTAGCCAATGCCCCCCTGCACACCGAAGTCGGCAGCGCGAACCAGGTACTGGGTTGGGCTGTACTCACTGCCGATGGCTTCCACACGTCCGCTGATAAATTGCGGATTAGGGCTAACGGCATTGAGTATGCGGTACCTGTGTTCGGTGTAGTTGCCCCCAAGCAACGCGCCGACGTAAGGACCTGCGAAAACCTGAAAGCCTTGCCCATCTAAGTGTTGGGCGTAACCAATGTTGATAGGAATGACCAAATAATTGATACGGAAGCTCTTGGCAATGCCGAAGGAAATAGTATTTATATCTTGGTCGTAGCCCTTCTGCATGTAAAGTATTGCCGACCGAACAAGTAGATGCCCAACGCTGAGTTCACCCGTGAGCCCGCCTGAAAAGCCGGTTCGATAGCGCATGTCCTCCTCAACGCCATTGATAACCTTGCTATTGACTTTTGAGAGTAAATAGCCCGCTTGCGGGCCAGCGCTGAAGCGCACCTGTGCCTGAGCGAGGGGGGCAGCGCTGAATAGCGTCGTGGTAAGTAGTAGAAGTTTATACATAGCTAATCGGATGGTGTGAACTATAGCTATTGTCCTAAACTGCTAAAACCCCCTTCTCAGCGTTGGCTGAAAATGGGGGTTTTAGCAGTTTAGAGCTATTTCAGTAGCTCCTAGTACCCAGAGCCGGAGTCGAACCGGCACACCTTGCGGTAATGGTGTTTGAGACCATCGCGTCTACCGGTTCCGCCATCTGGGCAAGTTAAATTCGCTCGGCCGGTAGCTCACGAGCGGGCCGCAAAGGTAGCCAATTGCTGCCGAAGCCGCAAGAGGTAGCGCTTTTTTAAATAGTACGTTTTAACCTGAGCCAGCGCGGCCGGGCGGTGGTCAGGCGGCAGCTGGCCGTAGCCTGCCAGTACGGGCTGAATGCCAGCATCTAGCGTATCGGCCAGGGCCGTTACCTCAGCTTCGAGTTGGGCCGTGGCCGCCGGGTTGGGCTCAAACTCCAGCTCCATGAGCTGCTCGTTGAGGTCCATTACCTCCATCAAAAAGTCGCTGGGCAGCTGGTTCTGGGCGCTGCCTTCTTCAAGCAGGCCGTGCTGGCTCAGCAGGTAGGCCATGCGGGCGTCGGGGTTGGCGAGGGTGCGATAGGCGTCGGTATTCAGAGTAGAGAGACGCAGGGCTTCGGCCTGCGCGGCGGGTGTATCCTGGGCATGAAAGTCGGGGTGCAGCTCGCGGCTGAGCTGGTAGTACTTGGCTTTCAGAGCGGCTTCGTCAAGCAAAAAAGCCTCGGGCAGGCCGTAAAACGCAAAGTAATTGGAGGAATCAGACATAAACGAGGCAGCAGTAGCGGGCTGGCTACTAAGTACAGCTAACGGGGCCCGCTGGTTGGCCGGTACCCCCAACTTTGTGGCGCCTCAGCCCGCCCGCACCACCGAAAAGGCCTGCGCCGGGGCCGCCAGCAGCCGCTTGGTGGCCGGCCACACCTCGCCAAACAGCGCCGAATGCCGGTAGGCGTCTAGTGCGGCCGCATCGTCCCAGTGGCTGTAGGTGCAGTAAATGTGCGGCTGGTCGGCATCCTGCCACAGCTCGAGGTGCCGGCAGCCCGGCTGCTGCCGAATGCGAGTTTCCGACCGCCGAAACAAGGCCAAAAAGGCGGGCACCTGGGCCGGGTCGAAGGCCAGGCGAACAACGCGGAGCAGCATAATAAGGAGGGGTTTTGGGCTTTTACGGTTTAGAGCAGCAAAAATCGCTCGCACGGTTGCGCGTTTATAGAAATGTAGAAAACGCCCCATGCATTGCCGCCCACCAGCTAATTACCTGAACACTAAAGCGCCCGCCATGGGCTACCAGACCAACCCCCGGCCCGGATGGTACGTAAAGGCGGGCTCTTTCATTCCACATACCTGTTTTTGCTTATGAATCCGTTATCCTGCCGCCCGTTGTGGCTTGCCGCCCCGGCCCTGGCTCTGGGCGTCCTGCTCGCCTCCTGCTCCAGCGAGCCCAAAGCTACCGACCCCAACAAAACGGCCGAAGTCGTATCAGACACCAAAACGGTGGACGTAACCGCCGACTCGGCCGGGGCTGCTCAAGCCGACAGCACCAAAATGTAGTAGTCGCCGCCAGGCACTACACCCGAACCGGGTAGTAAAAAGGCCATCGGCCCGCTTGCTACCCGGTTTTTTGTGGGCAGTGCGGCAGCTAGTCGGGTGGGTTTTCAGCCACCCCACCACTTACAGCGCCAGCCCCGGCGTTTCGGGTGCGCGCTCCTCAAACCACACATCGACCTGCGAGTCGAAATACAGCCCCAATAGCTCGCTGGCGTGGCCTTGGTTGATGGCGATGCAGAGGCAGCCCTGCGGGTCGAAGGTGCACACGATTTCGCCGGGCGGGGCGGCCGCGAAGTGCGGGCGCAGCTCGCGCACGGCTTCGCGCCCAAACTTGATGGTGGCCACCCGGCCCCGGCCCGTTACTTCCACCGCCTCGCGCGAGATATTGGTAATCAGGTTGCCGTAGTGGTCCACGTGCACCACGTGGCCGGTCACGCGGTTGTCTTGCAGGCGCAGCTGGCGGTTGGTGAGCGAATACAGTTCGGTGGTCGGCAAGCCCAGGCTATCGAGCGATTGGCCCACGGCCAGGCGCACGGCGGCGGGGGCCAGCACGTCGCGGGTGGGGTTGAGGGTGGTGGCGATGGGGGTGCTGCTGGGCAGCACGCTGGCCGCCACCGG
>JAKONR010000246.1 GCA_022701825.1 Hymenobacteraceae bacterium
CGCTGGGCCTGGGCGGCGCGGCCGTGGGCGGCGGTTTTTTCGACGTCTTCGAGGTCGGCGCTGGGGCGCTGGCGCTGGTAGTGGTCGGCCCACACGTGGCGGGCCAGCTGGTAGACCCACGCCCGAAAGGGCTGGCCCGGCTGGTAGCTGGCGCGGTAGCGCAGCACCCGCATAAACACGTTCTGGGTCAGGTCTTCGGCCACCTCGCGGTCGCCGTTGGCCAAGCGGGCCAGGAAGCCAAAAAGCGGCCCCTGGTAGCGCTCAAACAGCCCGGCGAGGCAGTCGAGCTCACCGTCGCGCACCCGCTCCATCAGGGCTTCATCGCTGAAACGAACGGCGGTAGCGGCGGCAGGCATACGGGCAGTGAAAGGGTCGGGAGAAGCAGGTTTTGAAGGGAGTACCGGCAGCGAGTCCATTCGTTACGGCGAAAAGAAAAATTTCCTAAAAAATGCAACGCAGCTTTTTTCCTTGGGCACAAAAAATCGGGCTAGCCATCTGTTTATCAGACAACCAGCCCGCTTTTGGGGCGAAAGAAAGTGCCGCTTAGTTTTCGTCTACCGTGATGCCGAAGTTCGTTTTTGAGCCCTTGATTTTGGTCGTGGGCAGCTTCAGCAGCTGGCGGTACTTGGTGGCCTGGGCCGGCGTGAGGGCCTGGCCGTTCACGCGCCCGCCCTCGTCGTTGAGCTCAAACGAGAAGTGCTTCTCATCCTTAATCAAACCATCCTTGCGCAAAGCCTCGCGCAGCTTCACGGTGTTAGGCGCGGCGGGCGGGGCCGGGGGCGCGGGCGGTGCAGGGTTCCACTGGCCCGGCGGCAGGGGGGGCACTTCGGCGGGAAACGGAGTATTATAGATAACGCGCGGCGCACGCGGCGGCTGGGGAGTGGTGGGGCCGCTGTAAACTTTCTGCTCGCGGCCAGCACCACTCAAGGCGCGCAACTCGGCAGCATCAGCCGCCATCCGGGCGCGCAGCTCGGCGCGGCGGCTATTGATTGCCAACAATTCGGCATTACGCCCGGCTTGTTCGGCGTTGCGGGCGGCCTGTTCGGCGTTGTGGCCGGCCCGCTCGGCGTTGCGCTCGGCCTGGCGGGCGTTGCGCTCGGCCTGGGCGGCGTTGCGGGCGGCTTCATCCTGGCTTAGGCGACCCGATTTTTCAAACTTCATCTTCCCGCCGCGCTGGTTGTATTCGATGTGGAAGCGCGGGTGCGCCGGGTCATTGGTCGTGGAGCGGCCATCCAGGTTGAACTGAAAGTTGTTGCCGCTCCCGTTGCCGAAGGCCCGCAGCTTCATGGTTTCCTTTTCCAACCGGCGCACCTCTTTGGCCATTTCCTCGCGCTGCTCGTCGTTCAGCTCGGAGCTGCGCATGGCTTCGGCCAGGCCGCGCCGGGCTTCACGCAAGGCTTGGCTGGTGAGGCCATCGGCCGAGAAGTTGAAACTAAACGACCCGTTTTCGGGGCGCTCCGGCAATTCCACTATTTCGGGCTGTTCGAGGCGCTCCAAGCGCTCCAGGCGCTGGGTTCGGCCCCGGCCGGGCACGGTTACTACCTCCACGGTACGCACCTGCTCTTTCTTGCCACGCCGGGCCTTGCGGCTTTCCGCGCCGGTTTCCACGGGCTGGCCATCCACCGTCAGGTTTACCACGCGGCCTTTTTTGTCTTTCTCAATCACGACCGTGCTGGCACGCTCGCGGCGCGGCGGGCGGGGCTGCGCGAAAGTGAACGTGCGCACGCGCGGCCGGCGGCCGGTTTCGGATTCTATTTCCGTATCGGCTACTTCCTGCGCGTCATCCGCAAAAGCGGCCGAAAAAGCGGGAAGAGCTGGTAGGGCCGGCAGGGCGGGCAGGCTAGGCAGAATGGGAAAGGCAGGCAGAGCCGGAATAGCGGGCAAGGCCGGCAGACTAGGAAATGTGCCTGCTACTTTAACTTTACGAGTCGTATCAGCCGGGGCAATGGCCTGCTTTACGTTAGTTAACAAGGCTTTCGTGCCGGCCGGCGCGGCCAGCGCCACGCCCGTACCCAGGCCAGCAATACCCAGCACGCCGAGCAGCAGGGCCAATAGTCCTTCGCCCAGCGTGGGCGCCTGGGGCCGGCCCAGCGCCAGCCGCCGCACCCGCGCCAGCAGCGAGCCACGGCCCCCGGCGCCGGCCGCTGCCAGGGCCAGTTGCGGCGTCGAGTTGGCAGCTTCGAGCTCGGCCAGGGCCGCCAGGGCGCGGGCCACCCGCAGGCGGTCGCCACCGCAAAGGGCAGCCGCCTGGTCGTCGCAGCAGTTTTCGCGCTCGGCGCGCAAGCAGTTGGCCATAAACCACACGGCCGGGTGGTAGAAAAACAGCACCTCCGCCACCGCTAAGCCCAGATTCAGTAAGTAGTCGCGGCGCACAATGTGGGCCAGCTCATGCGCCAGCAGCGCTTCGAGCAAGGCTGGGCTCAGGCCCGCCACCGCGCCCAGCGGCAGCAAAATGGCCGGCCGCAAGTGCCCCAGTACCAGCGGCCCCGCCACGCGGGCGCTCTCCAGCAGGGCCACCGGCCGCCGCACACCGGCCCGCTGGGCCAGCGCGGCCAGCCGCCGCTGCCACTCGGCGCCCAGCGTTTGGGTGCCCGTTTGGCGCAGGCGGTTGGTGTACAGGAGGCCGCCCACCAGCCGGCCGCTCATCAGCAGCAAGCCCAGCAGCCAGGCTATTACGACCAGCGGCAAATAGACTTCCAGCGTGCCGCGATTGGCTTGCAGCCAGGCCAGCGGCGCCGCTTCGGCGGCGGCCGGGGCGCAGGCATCCGCCAGCCCGGCCGGAGCGGCGGCCACCGATGCCGCCGCCGGACTAGCGGCTACCCACTGCGCCGGGGCGGCAATTGGGCTTTGGTAGTAAAAGCTAAACGTACAGCCCACCGCCAGCACTAGCACGCCCAAGGCACTGGCCGCCACGGCGTAGCGCACCTCGGCGCGGTGCCGGCGCAGTAGCGGCAGCGCGGCGGCCAGCACCCCGGCCAGCACGGCGCCCTGCCACAGCGAGTGCAGCAGCGCGTAGCCCACGCCCCGCACCAGCGCGGGCGACAATACTTCTCTAAGCACCTGGGGCGTCGTCATGGGGGTTAGGGGTTGGTTGGTTAGCGTTCTGAATCTCAATGTCATTGAGCAGGCGGCGAATCTGGGCCAGCTCGTCGGCCGAGGTTTTGCGGTGGCCCAGCGCCTGCATCACCAGCTTCAGGGCCGAGCCGCCGAAGGTGGCCTCCACAAACTTGTCGAGCAGCAGGCCCTGCGTGTCCTGCTCGCGCACGGCCGCCCGGTAAATGTGGCTGCGGCCTTCGTCGTCGCGCTGCACGAGGCCTTTTTCGAGCATCAGCTGCATGATTTTGAGCGTCGTGGTGTAGCCCACTTCGCGGCTTTGGCTGAGCTGCTCGTTCACGAGGCGCACGGTGGCCGGGCCGTGTTGCCAGAGCACGTGCAGAATTTCAAGCTCGGCGTCGGTAGGTTTGGGGGGAGCTTTGGGCATGGCAGAAACAGAAAAAGTTTCATACGAATAATTTCGTAGACCAAAGATTATACGAAGCCATTCGTATTTGCAATTCTAAAGTACGAAATAAATCGTATTATACTGCAACTACTTATTAGTCAACCATATTATTTTTTGAACCCGTGGTTTCTAACGAGCGACTCCAAGTTCAACCCGCCGCTGCTAGGCCCCTGCCCCCGCCGCCCGCTTGCGGCTGAGCGTGACCCGCGCGCGGTGGCAGATACCGCCCAGCGGCGGGTTGAACTTGGACACGCTCACCCGCGCCTGCCGCACCTGCGGAAACTCCAGCATCAGGCGGTCGAGGATGCGATGGGCTAGGTGCTCTAAAAGGCGGGCGGGCTGCTGCATTTCTTGCAGCGTGAGGCGGTAAAGGACTTCGTAGTTCACGGTTTCGGCCAGCTTGTCGGAGGCCCCGGCGGCGTGCAGGTCGGTTTTGAGGTAGAGGTCCACGCCGTATTTGTTACCGATTTTCTGCTCTTCGTCGTAGTAGCCGTGAAAGGCAAAAAATTCGAGTCCTTCGAGTGCAATCTGGCCCATTGGTGAATTGGTGAATTGGTGAATTGGTGAATTGGTGAATTGTAGCCAATGGCCTATTCAGCATCTCACCAGGGCAAAAGTGCGGCGCAAATGCCCGGCCGGGGCCAGTTGGCGGCGGGGCCGCTAATTTGGCTGGCCCAAATCCTCTTCTAAATGGAACCCACCCCCCAGGTTACCCACTACCGCTGGGCCGATATGCCGGTCGACCAGCTTTCCGATACCATTGGCCGCCGCCTCATCACGGGGCAGGACATGATGCTGGCGCACGTGTACCTCAAGAAAGGTGCGCTCGTGCCGCGCCACCAGCATATCAATGAGCAGATTACCTACATCCTGGAAGGCGCGCTGCGCTTCCACGTGGGCGAAGGCGAGGGCCAGGAAATCATCGTGCGGGCCGGCGAGGTACTGTGCATCCCGCCCAATGTACCGCACCAGGCCGAAGCCCTGGAAGACACGCTCGACATCGATGTGTTCAGCCCGCCGCGCCAGGATTGGCTCGATGGCAGCGACGCCTACCTCCGCCAAAAATAACCGCCATGAATCTCGGACTACAAGGTAAAATCGCGCTGGTGGCCGCCGCCAGCAAAGGCCTGGGCCGCGCCGTGGCCGACGAGCTGGCCGCCGAAGGTGCGTCGCTGGTCATCTGCGCCCGCGGCGACGACGCATTGCAGCAGACCCGTGCTGCCCTGGAGGCCGCCCACGGCGTGCCCGTGCTGGCCGTGGCCGCCGATTTATCGACCTTGGCCGGGGTGGCCCAGGTCACGAGCGCGGCTTTTGAGCGTTTCGGCCGGGTCGATATTCTGGTCACGAACACGGGCGGGCCGCCGGCCGGCACCTTCGCGCAGCACAGCCCCGATGCCTGGCAAGCAGCCACCAACCTACTGCTGACCAGCATAGTAGAGCTTACCCGCGCCGTGCTGCCCGGCATGCAGGAGCGCGGCTGGGGCCGCATTCTCAACATCACCTCCATCGCCGTGAAGCAGCCGGTGGCGGGCCTCATGCTGTCGAACAGCCTGCGCGCCGCCGTCACGGGCATGGCCCGCACGCTGGCTACGGAGGTGGCCCCGTTCGGCATCACGGTCAACAACATTCTGCCCGGCTACACCCGCACCGACCGCGTCGAGCACCTGGCCCAGGCCACGGCCGCGCGCGAAGGCATCTCGCCCGATGAAGCCACCGCCCGCTGGACCCGCGAAATACCGATGCAGCGCCTCGGCGAGCCCGCCGAATTTGCGGCGCTGGCGGCCTTTTTGTGCTCGGCCCGCGCCAGCTACATCACCGGCACGTCTATTCCCGTCGATGGCGGCTGGATTAAGGCTTTATTGTAAGTGGCTGCCTGACAAGCTGTAAAACACACACCTACCCGTCATGCTGAGCATTCTGCGCCTTAAGCAGGGACGCAGCGCAGTCGAAGCATCTCTACCGCTTCATTGTTGGCATCAGAAATTAGTTTGATAATAGAGCTGCTTCAACTTCGCTGCGCTCAGCATGCCGGGAAAGACACTTCGAAACTTGCTCACAATGACAACTAAACACTACCCCAGAAGCCCGTCCGCTCCATCGTAGCGGGCGGCCCACTCTACGGCCAGCGCGGCCAGCCGGGGCGAGCTGTCGGTGGCCCAGTCGAGCGCTGATTCCGTGTCGGCGAAGTACTGCGCCTCGAAGCGGATATCCGACTTCACCAGGTCGTAGAGCCCATCTATGGCCAATTGGTTGTGTATCTGACTACTGGAAATCACGAGGATTAGCCGCTCGAGCGGTAGGGCCACCAGGGCCGGCATCCAGTGGTCGCCGAGCCAGAGCTGGTCGGCCAGGGGCAGGTTGGGTAAGGTATTCATGTCGAGCAGCAACTGGCCCACCGCCAGCTCGCGCAGCAGCGCCAGCAGCAGCCCGGCGCTGGGGCGCAGTTGGCGCGGGTCGCTGAGCGACACCCATTCTAGTCGTAATAAGCTGAGCTCTTGGTCATATTGCAGGCATACATTTGGAATGTGGCGGAAGAGCACGGTAATTACTGGCTGAAAGGCAACCACGAAGGTACTCAGCCGAGCTTAGGCAAATAGCCTTATTTCGCTGAAGCCGCCGAAGCCGCTTGTGCCAGGTGCCACACGGGCCGCCCCACTACCCAAACGCCCAAAAGAGCGGCTCAGCTACTAGCTGAGCCGCTCTTTTGGGCGTTTGGGTGTTCATTACCAGGCAGGTAGTGCGCCAAGGCTATCGGCAGCGGAGGCCTAAATCTCGTCAAAAAACGACCTTTCCCCTACTGGCTCGGCCACGGCCTGCTTCATGCCGGGGTGCGTCATGGGCTCGGGCTGCTGAATGTCGGGCCGGTCGGGGCCGATGGGCTGAATTTCGGGGCGGGCGGGCTCCACGTAGGGCGCGGGTGGGTTGGGCACGGTTTCGGGGCCGGGCTGGTCGATGTGCGGGGCTGGCGCGATGCCGGGGTTTTCGGCCGGGGCCTGGGGCCGCTCGATGTCGGGGCCGGGGGCCTGGTCGGGGTTGCGGGGGTCGGGCTGCTGGCCGGGCTTGGGGTTGTAGCCGATGGGCTGGGCCGCGCGCTCGGCGCGGGCGGGCAGGCCAAAATCGGCCCCCGATGGGGCGCTGGGCGCGGCGGCTACCGCGGCGGCCGACGGGGCAAAGGCAGGAATATTCGCGTTCATGGCAGGCGGGGGCGTAGGTTCGGGGGCGGCCGGTTCGGCGGGCCGCTTTACTTGTACGCTCGCCGCTCGCGAAAGGATGGCCGCCGGGCCGTTTTTGGGGCGGGCGCGGGCGCGCTCCACTTTTTCGAGCGCGTCGGAGGCCAGGTGGTGCAGGTCGCGCACCAGCGTATCGAGCTGCTGCTCCAGGCGCTGGCAGTCCTGGCCGAGGCCGGCTACCTCCTTCTGCATGTCGGCCACCGTTTTTTCGGCCGTCTGGTAGGCCTCGTCCACGATGGTGCGGGCGCGCTGCCGGGCTTCGGCCAGCGTGTTTTCGGCCTGAAACTGGGCCTCGCGGCGGCGCAGGTCGGCGTCGCGCTGGGCCTGCTCGGTGATGGAGTTGCCGGTGTCCTCGGCCGTTTTGAGGGTGCGGTAGAGCGAGCTTTCGACCTCGCGCATTTTTTGCACGTCGTGCTGGGCGTGCTCCAGCTTGAGGCGCAGCTCGCGGTTTTCGTCGCCCAAGCGCTCCCACTGCTGCGATACCATGTTGAGGAAGGCCTGCACCTCGTCCTTGTCCACGCCCCGGAAGGCTTTTTCAAACGTCTTTTGCCGAATATCGAGCGCCGTAATTTTCATTTTTAGCTGGTAGCTGACAGCTGTTGGCTGTTAGCTTTTTGATTAATAATGAGTACTATAATTTTACGATAAAGGCGTTACGCAACAGGCGATTGTCATTGCGAGCGCAGCGAAGCAATCGCATCACAACAGCCCGCTCGGGTTCTCTTCTGGTGCGATTGCTTCGCTGCGCTCGCAATGACAATCGCCTGTTACGTAAGTCTCAAGCATAAAAGCTAATAGCTGACAGCCAATGGCTAGCAGCTAAACGGAAACCTGCCATACGGCCAGGCTACGGTCATCGCTGCACGAAACTAGCCGTTGCTGGCTGCCCGGCCAAACCAGCTTATTTACCGACGTGCCGTGGCCGGCCGCCCGCGCCCTATCGAGCACCCGCAGCAAAGCCAGCGAGTCGGCATCCCAGAGCTTGATGCTTTTATCGAGCGAGCAGGTAGCCAGGTAGCGCCCGTCGCCGCTGAAAGCCAAGTGGTTGATGGCGTACATATGGGCCACTATTGCATCTTGCAGCGCGTAGTCGGCCGTGGCGTAGCGGCGCAAGTGCGCGTCGCGGCCAGTGGCCAGCAGGTGCGTTTCACCGGGCGAGTAGGCCACGCTGAACACTGAATTAGTGGCGTCGGTGAGGGTAGTCTTTACAGCCAGCGAATCGAGGTCGAGCACCCGCACCAAGTGGTCGGAGCCGCCCACGACAAGCTCGCCGCGCGCGTCGCTCAAAGCCAGGCAGCGCAGGCTTTTTTCGCTGATTCGCAGCAGGTTTTCAATTTTAAAATCGGAGCCGCGCAGCACGGCCAGCGTGCCATCGGCCAGGGCGCAGTACAGGCGCTGGCGCGCTTCGGAATACAATAGGTCGAAGATGGCCACCGGCGGCAGCGCCGTGGCGTAGGCCAGCTTTTTGGTCTGTAAATCAATAGCCTGCACGCCCTGAAAGTTTTGCCCCAGCAGCAGCAGGCCGCGCGCGGGCAGCTCGCGCAGGGCGTACACCGAGTTATCGACCCGCGCCAGCAGCTCGCCGTCCTGCTCGGGCGCGGCGGCGTTCCAGGCCACTATCAGGCCATCGGCCCCGCTCGAAAAAATCTGGTCAGCGTCGGGCCGGCCGGCCAGCGCGTACACCGCGTCGCGGTGCCCGGCCAGGGTAGCGAGGTTGCGGGCGTTGGGACGGGCAGCGGGGGCAGAAAGGGACATGGCGGAAGGGCGGCCGGGGCAAAGCGGCTGGCAAAGGTCGGGGCCGGGCGGCCGAATGGCCGCGCCGGAGGCGCGGGCAAGTGCTATTTTCGTCGCTCACCCGCCGTCTATGCCGCTTCATTCCATCCGCCAGCTGCCCGGCGGAGCCCTTTTGGGTCTCTGGCACCTGCTCGAAACACCAGCCGAGCTGTGGTCTCAGCTGGCATCGCCCGAGGTCTACGCCCCCCTCCTGCCCGCCCGCGCCGATGGCCCGCGCCAGGCGCAGTGGCTGGCCGGCCGCGTGCTGGTGCAACGCATACTCGCCGCCACGGCTCTCACCAAGGTGCCATTACCGCTCCAAAATGACGCCACCGGGCGGCCTTTTTTGGCCGGCGCCGGGCCGGTGCCCGCCGTGTCGCTGTCGCACTCGGGCGCGTGGGTAGCGGCGCTGCTAGCCCCGCCCGGCACGCCCGTGGGCGTGGATGTGGAGGTAGTACGCGACAAGGCCCAGCGCATTGCCCGCAAGTTTTTGAACGACGACGAACTAGCTGCTGTCAAGTCATTTATATCGTCAAACGCAGCCGCTGACAACGAGCTGTTCAGCCTGCTGTGGAGCGCCAAGGAAACGCTCTACAAGCTAGCCGGGCAGCGCGGCATTATCTTCCGCCAAAACCTGCTGCTCGACCTACCGCCTGGCCCTTGGCCGGCGGCCGGCGAGCTGCCGGCGCGGCTGGCGCTGGGCAATGCTATTTCCCGGCATTGCATTTGCTATTTCCAGCCTGCCGCGGGCTACGTGCTCACGCATTGCCACGGGCTTTTGCCTTCTTAATCAATATTTTCGGCTCGTTGCTTTTCTTCATTTGACTATTTCTACCCATCCCATGTCGCTTCGCAAACTTCCTCTGCTACTGGCCGCCGCGCTGCTGTTCGCTACCGTCACGGTGGGCATCGTGCGGGCGCAGGGCGGCACCGTCGCCGATTTCACGGTGCAAAAAACCGGGGGCGGCAGCGCCTCGCTCAGCGCCTACAGCGGCCAAAAGGCCGTGGTCGTCGTGTTTCTGAATCCCGCCTGCGCCTTCACCCGCCTCTACCAGGAACGACTCTCGGCCCTGAATAGCGCTTACAGCGGCCGGGGCGTGCAGTTTCTGTTCGTCAACGTGCCCATCAACCTCGACAGCAACGAGGGCGGCGGCGGCTCGCTGGCTACTTTCTCGGATGATAACGGGGCCGCCAGCGCCGCCCTCGGCGTGAGCAAAACCACCGAGGCCGTGGTATTGCAGCCCAGCGGCGGCGGCTTTGCGGTGCGCTACCGGGGTGCTATCGATGATAACCCGCAGGTAGCCAGCGGCGTGCAGCAGCGCTACTTGCAGCAGGTGCTGGATAATGTGCTGGCTGGTAAACCGGCTGGGGTGGCTGACAAGCGGGCGGCGGGCTGCCTGATTAAGCGATAAGCTCGCCGGGCGAACCTCGCCCCCCAGCCCCCTCTCCAAAAAAGAGGGGAAGCCGGACGTTACTAGGTGATATTCAACGCAAAGAAGGCTTTCAGCAGTGCTGAAAGCCTTCTTTGTTATTTTAACTGCAAATCGTCAGGCTCCCCCTCTTTTTTGGAGAGGGGGCCGGGGGGTGAGGTTCGCCCGGCGAGCTTATTCGTCTTCGTCGTCTGCCTTCGGCTTGTCGTCCGTCAGAATAGCCAGCAGCTGGCCTACCTCCTCGGCTTTGCCCAGCTCTTGCAGCTTCTCGAAGCTCACTTGCAGGTTGCGCATGGCGCGGCGCACGATGTCGAGGTGCGAGCAAGGCTCGTAGAAAACCTCCTGCGAAGTGATGCCGAGCTGGCCCACATAGTGCTCAATATCAGCGCGGGAGAGCACCACGCCGCGGTTGTAGCAGTTGATGTAGAAGCTCAGCGGGCGGTCAGCAAGCTGATAGGTGAGCACGAACAGGTTGGGCAGGTTGACGCCGAACACGGGCAGGTCGAGGCGCTGGGCCACGAGCAGATAGATAACGCAGAGCGAGAGCGGGTTGCCGCGCTTGGTTTCAATCACGCGCTGGAGCATAGAATTGGCCGGCGAGTGAAAGTGCTGGGTATTCGCCGAAAACTTGTGGTTGCGGAAAATAACGTGGTTTAGCACCTGCACCTGGTCGGCGGGGTGCATCTCGGAGCGCAGCAGCGTCCAGGCCTCGAAGCGCAGCTGCTCGATGGCGCGATTAAGCGCCTGAAGGTCAGCATCAGGGTACTGGTACGAGTTGAGCAGCCACATGCCTTCGAGTAGGTCTTGCGCGCCCGAATCGCGCCACACGCGCAGGCGCTGCTGCAAGCCCTCAAACTGAAGCTGGTGAATGAGGTCTTCGAGGCGCTGCTGCTGCTGGGGGTCCAAGGTTTCCTCCCACGACTCTTCGAGGTAGGGAATAATCGTCTCGCCCAGGTTCTGAATTTCGGTCTGAATCTGGGGAGCTATTTCCGGGTCGTCGAGCAGCGAAATGAGGGCTTTTATTTCTTTGGTCGTCATCAAGCGCAAGTTTTGCAGATTTTTTCTTTAAAAGCAACCCGCGAAACTGGCAAGTAGTGCCCTAATAGCCCCGGCGGGGCTTTATAAACAGGCTTGCGGCGTAATGTTATATGGTAAACGTTTGTCATGCTGAGCGGAGCGCAACGGAGTCGAAGCATCTCTATCGGTGAACTAACCTTTTACGCTTAGCAACGGAACGGTAGAGATGCTTCGACTTCGCTGCGCTCCGCTCAGCATGACAAGCGTTTTTTAGGCCATAAACAGCACCTTTACAACGCTAGCTGAACAAATTAGTCTTGGCCATTTCCAGCAGCTCGCCGCCACGCCCGTCCATGAGCGCCTTGAGGGCGTAGAGGCTAAAGCCCTTGGCCTGTGCTACTTCGATGTGCGGGGGCATACTCAGCTCTTGGCGCTTCACCACGGCGTCTATTATCACGGGGCCGTTGTGGGCGAGGGCTTCGCGCAGCGTGCTTTCGAGGTGGGCGGGGTCGCTCACGCGCAGGCCCTTGATGCCGGCGGCCTCGGCCAGCTGGGCAAAGTCGGGGTTGTCGAGGCTGGTGCCGTATTCGAGCGTGCCGGCGGCTTTCATTTCCAACTCCACGAAGCCGTAGGCGCTGTTATTGAAGATGATAACCTTGATAGGCACCTGCGCTTTGAGCTGGCGCAGGGTCAGCAGCTCGCTGAGCAGCATGGCAAAGCCGCCGTCGCCGCACATGGCCACTACCTGCCGCTCGGGGCAGGCCAGCTGGATGCCAATGGCTTGCGAGAGCGCATTGGCCATGCTGCCGTGAATGAACGAGCCGATGAGGCGGCGGTGGCCGTTCATGCGCAGATAGCGGGCGGCCCAGATGGTGGGCGTGCCCACGTCGCAGGTGAAGATGGCGTTGTCGGCGGCCAACTCGTTGAGCAGGCGGGCCACGTGGGGCGGGTGCAGGCTGGTATCGCCGGGCTCGCCGGTGGCCAGCTCGGCTAGGTGGGCATCGTCGGCGCGGTGGCGCTGCTGGGCTTTTTCGAGGTGAGCAGCGTCGGGGCGGGCGCGCAGGTGGGGTAGCAGCTGGGTCAGCGTTTCGATAACGGTGCCGTGCAGGCCCACCTCCACCCTGGTGCGGCGGCCGATGTGCTCGGCGTGCTTATCGACCTGCACCACGCGGGCATTTTCGGGGAAAAACTGACGGTAGGGAAAGTCGGTGCCCAGCATCAGGATGGCGTCGGCATCCATGAGGGCGTGGTAGCCGGCGGGCATCCCGAGCAGGCC
>JAKONR010000507.1 GCA_022701825.1 Hymenobacteraceae bacterium
ACTGGAAGATTTAGAACCGCTTGATGACAGCCTTCAACTCCAGCAAGAACTAGGTGCAAAAGGTGCAGCCTTTGAACCTATAATACAGGAGGGAAGCGGTGGTTTTATAGCATTTTGGCAGGAGCCAGCTGCTGGCGAACGCCCTGTTGTATGGCTGAATGGTGATGGGTCGCCTATGGCCGTATGTGCGAATGACTTAGCGGAGTTTCTGACTCTGTTGCCGTACGGTACCGGGCTTATCCGCGAGGTATTGGATGTCAGCGAAGAATATCGACGGAGGCCAGAGGGTTTGTTGATACTTGATAGTATATATTCAAAGGAAGAAACAGATGTACTTCTTGCCAAAGCCAGCAGCTCAGTAGCAAACGTAGAGTACATGAAATGGCTGATGGAAACGGCCGAACTAGCCCCGGCCGACGACCCAGTACGAACTATTACCCGAGCTTTCGCCACTCATCAGAATCTGGCAGTTTGGCTGCGTTCATAATCACACCAATCTGGTTAGCGTTAGCCCCATTTTTGGGCTAGGATTCCCAGGCACGAGCAGCTGGCCCTAGGGCAGGACTTGGCCGAACAGGCCCGCGCTCAAACGGCCGAGGGCGTGCGCAACTGAGTGGCCAATACCCTGCTCGGCCGCTTGGCCGCCGAGTTCTTCAAACTGCTCTCCCCGACCGGGGCCGTCTTCGTGGCGATTGAAAAAACGTACACCACGGCTACGACGTGTACGAGACGCTGGTGGCCCGGGCCCGGGAGCTGGCCCAGGTTGGGCACACCTTGTTTGCCCTGGCCGGTAGCTTGGCGCAGGGCGCCGTGGCCCCGGCCGCCCAGGCCCTGGAGGCCGTGCTGGCGCGGCTGCTGCCCGTGGCCCTGGACTTCCTGGCCCGCACCTTCGGGCTCGACAAGCTGCCCAAGCTGCTGCGCCTGGGCCTGCAGGCCCTGCGCCGGCCCATCGACAAAGGCATCGACTGGGTGCTGGGCAAGATTGTGCGGCTCGCCAAAAACGCCGGGAAGGCCGGCAAGAAAGGCGGCGCGGCCGCCGCGCAGGCTGGCCAGCAGGCCGTGGGCACGGTCAAGGGCTTCTTCGGGGTGCGTACGGAGTTCGCTGCCGGCCCCGAGCACCACAGCTTGTATTTCGCTCAGCGCAACGGCAGCACGGTGCTCATCATGGAGAGCACCCCTACGGAAGTAAATGAGTTTCTTGTTAACCTAGAAAATCATTACCCAGTGGGAACGTCTAAGAGACAGGAGGTTCAAGCTATCAAGGACTATCTGGTCACCTACCAGCCCACGTACCAGCAACTAGGTAGCGGCACGCTTTCAGAAGCGCAACGGCAGTTGTATTACCGGCTGCTGCTAAAGAAAAATGTAAAGTTGTCTGGAATGCTGAGCAAGCTGCTGGGGAAAGACGAGCACGCTACCCTCGATGACATGAATAAACCTAAAAATCTCATTCATGATGAGAATCGCTATAAGTTAGAGGGGACAACTGGCATTTTTGCCAACAGCCTGCAAACGGCAGGTGATGAGCTTGTTTTCGACCACCAGCCGCAGGCAGAGGTGCTACGCATAGCCGCCAGGCTTACCGTGCCTTCTACCGCCTCGCGACCCCGCCAGTTGCTGTTCGACCCGGCCCAAGGCTATACCGCAATGGCAGAACGTGTCAGCGATGAGGAGGTAACGAAGGGGTACGCCATTCTACTTTCCACCCCCGACATACGCAGGGACGCACATTTTTTGGGAAAGGAAGAAGTAACGCGCTTCGCTTCAAGAAGCTGACCGATGCTATTATAGCTGACCCCAACACTTCCGACCAGCAAAAACGCAATGCCGTGGTTGAGTTGCTGAAAGCTGAGCTCAAGGCCGATGCACAGGTGATGATAGATTTAATGCAAGAGAATTTAAGTAAGGATGAATTTGATGACTTTAAACTGTGGGGCGATATTGAAGGTGGTTGGAAGCTTAATAAGAAATCGCCTGTAGCCCCCGGTGTACGGGACAAATTAGCCAGCTGATGACCCGTATCGCAAAGAAATTAAGCGTCGCATTGCGCGCCGAATCATTCAAGGAGAGCAAGAACTGCTTGCTCAACCTATGGATAAACTGAAGGGCAAGTAAAGTGTAGCTTGGCCTTAGTTACTTGCTACTAAATCAGTGCCTCTTATCAAAATGATTGCTTCTACTTCAAAATTGCAGCAAGCCTTCAAGGATTTCCTAGCTGACCCATACCATGCGTATCAATGGGACAGCTTAGAGTATGTGCCTGCTACGCATATTCCTCCTCTTTACCTGGAGGAAGAGGGACGGCCCGACCCGGAGGATGCTTTTGCTGCCATCGGGATGAATAACGCTCACAGTCTGATAGCACAGTGGGACGCTCCTGGCCGCCTGACCGTCGCCGAATGGCCTATTGTATGGTTGGATAGCGGGGGGGGGCCATCAGGAGTGTTCGCCAGTACGTTCGCCGAATTTTTAACCGTCTTGGCCTACGGCACTGCTTTCATCCAGCGGACTTTGCGGGCTTTTCAGGAAGCCGAACTGCCTCTTTCTCACGTTGAGGCCGACACGCAACTATTCACCCCATTGGGTGCTCAGTCGGCTCTTCAAGCACATGAACAGCTGCATGCTGGCAGCAACCGGTATCTTTCTTGGTTGCAACAGACCGGCTTGGAACCAGCCCCCAATCCTGCCGTTCTCATGAGAACTGCCTACCAAAAGCATCCTAACTTGGAAGTGTGGCTGGGTTGGTGGCCCGAAGCAGAGGAGTAAAATCGCAGCCGGGTCGTGTTGCCCTGGGCCAGACCGGGCCGGCGGCGGCCCAGGTGGAGGCTGTGCTGGCGGGCCTGGTGCCGCTGGCCCTGGGCTTCGTGGCCGACTTAATAGGCCTGGGCGGGCTGACGAGTGCCGTGCGCGGCCAGTTGGAGCGCGTGCGCGGCATCGTGGACAAACTCGTCGAGCGCCTGCTGGCGAAGGTCATAAAAATAGCCAGCCAGCTGGTGGCCGCGGGCAAAGGCGGGGTGGACCGCGGGCGCGGCACAGCCGGGCGCATCCAGCAGCAAGGGCCGGCCGTCCTCTGGCAAGCGCTCACGGCCCACACCGAGGCCCTGCTGCCGCAGGCGCTGGGGGCCGTGCAGGGGCGCCTCACCCA
>JAKONR010000531.1 GCA_022701825.1 Hymenobacteraceae bacterium
CAGAATCTGGCAGTTTGGCTGCGTTCATAATCACACCAATCTGGTTAGCGTTAGCCCCATTTTTGGGCTAGGATTCCCAGGCACGAGCAGCTGGCCCTAGGGCAGGACTTGGCTGAACAGGCCCGCGCTCAAATGGCCGAGGGCGTGCGCAACTGAGTGGCCAATACCCTGCTCGGCCGCTTGGCCGCCGAGTTCTTCAAGCTGCTTTCCCCGACCGGGGCCGTCTTCGTGGCGATTGAAAAAACGTACACCACGGCTACGACGTGTACGAGACGCTGGTGGCCCGGGCCCGGGAACTGGCCCAGGTCGGGCGCACCCTCTTTGCCCTGGCCGGTAGCTTGGCGCAGGGCGCCGTGGCCCCGGCCGCCCAGGCCCTGGAAGCCGTGCTGGCGCGCCTGCTGCCCGTGGCCCTGGACTTTCTGGCCCGCACCTTCGGCCTCGACCAGCTGCCCCGGCTGCTGCGCCTAGGCCTCGAAGCCCTGCGCCGGCCCATCGACAAAGGCCTCGACTGGGTGCTGGGCAAGATTGTGCAGCTCGCCAAAAACGCCGGGAAGGCCGGCAAGAAAGGCGTAGAAAATAAACTGCCCAAGGCTGCCCTAACTGCCCCTGACTCACTGCAACTAGCTGATAATCGCACGCCTACCCAAAAGCAAGAAGCCTTGCAGCAAGCCGTTGCGGCGGGCACGACGTTGCTGCGCGAAGAGCAACTAAGCCATGCCAAGCTTGCTACTCACCTCGCCGCTATCCGGCAACAGTATCGCTTGACATCGCTGCGCCTGGTGACCGAAAGCGAAACCACGGACTTCGAACTCGTCCACTTGCACGGGGCTGTCAATCCGCAGCAGCGCGGGCCTTCGGTACGCCGCGCCCGCCCCCTCACGCCCGGTGCGGTCCCGCGCCCACCCGTGCAGGTACAGCAGGCTATTCGCGCGCTCTACCAGCAGGCCTTGGCCCCGGCTCATATAACAGAGGTAGATGACCGCGCTCAACTCGTCCGTCACCGCTTCACTAATCCGCGCCTCATCACGGCCGTACATAAAAACACGTTTGCGGAGTTCAACGCCAAGCTTCAGCGGGGGGAGATTGTGTTGGTCAATAACCAACGCGAGTACCTGCTGGCCAATCGACCCAAGTACCGCCCCAACCTGGTTGAGGACGTGTGGGCGCAGGCCCAATCGCAGGATGTCAATGGCCGGGTATACGACCCTAATGTACCCACTATCGAGTTGTTCTGGGACCGGACAAAAAACAGGAGTGACCAGTGGCACATGGGCCATAGGTCTGGCAAGGAATACCGGACGATGGTGGATGATTACATTCGCGGTCGAACCACCTACCAAGAGTTTTTGGCTGAGTACAACGACAAAGCCAACTATCAGCCCGAAGACCCCCGCGAGAACAGCAGCCACCGTCACGAAGCCCCCTAACCAATTTGACCATGCCTCCGCATTTCCCTAATCACATGCCCCCCCCCCTCTTTCCCTCTTTGCCTGGGGATTTACACTTTGCAGCGAAGAAAAACAATGTAGCCAAGCTAGAGGAGTTACTAGCGCTAGTTGACGTAGACGTAACGGAAAGAGAAAAATACACTGCCCTAAGCTATGCAGCGGCCTATGGGTCGTTGGATGCGATGCGGCTGCTCCTGTCGCACGGGGCCAATGTCAACGCGCCGGATGCCAAGCGCCGCACCCCTTTACACGTAGCGATTGACAATCAGCAGGCTGCTGCTGCTGACCTGCTGCTCCAGCACGGGGCCGATGTTTCGGCCGAAGACAAGTACGGCAATCCACCGTTGAATACGTGCCTGTTCGCAGGTAAAATTGACTTGGCTATTCTGCACGCTTTGCTAGCTCACGGAGCTAATCCCTCACAAGGTGGAGCTTACGAATTGGCATTAAAACGGGGCTATACCGAAGTGTGTGAAATTATGCAGCCTTATCTAGCGCATACCTAAATTACTATCCCAACCGGCTGGCCCAGGTCGGGCGCACGCTGTTTGCCCTGGCCGGGAGCCTGGCGCAGGGGGCCGTGGCCCCGGCCGCCCAGGCCCTGGAGGCCGTGCTGGCCCGCCTGCTACCCGTGGCCCTGGACTTTCTGGCCCGCACCTTCGGCCTCGACCAGCTGCCCCGGCTGCTGCGCCTGGGCCTGGAGGCCCTGCGCCGGCCCATCGACAAAGGAATCGACTGGGTGCTGGGCAAGATTGTGCGGCTCGCCAAAAACGCCGGGAAGGGCGTCAAACAGGGCGGCGCGGCCGCCGCGCAGGCCGGCCAGCAGGCCGTGGGAACTCAGCCCGATAACCGTACACTGGCCCAAAAACAGCAGGCTCTCGTGCAGGGACTGGCAACTGGCACTGCCTTATTACGCGACGAGCACCTGAGTGAAGTAACGTTGCTTGCCCGGCTAAGACAGGTGCAACAACAGCAGCAACTCACTGTGCTGAAAGTGGTACATGACAGGTCAACGGATGATACCGAGATTGTCCATCTACACGGAGAAATCAATCCTCAACAAGACGGCCCAAAAATAGCACGTAAGAAAGGGCTGCCAAAGCTGGCCTTGAAAGACCGTATTCAACTATGGCAAGCCGGCACCTGGAGTGCTGATTATCTCAAGCTAACACAACTCCCGCAGCCGTCAACTCAGGCGACTTATCAGGCCAGCGGCTCTATTGCGGGGGTAGCTCGAATAGAATTATTGACGCTAGAAACCTATGGTACTAACTGGCGCAAATACCATCCCTATAAAGAAGGTGAAGCGTGGGCGGCTATCCGTGCGCTCGATTATTGGACGCAGTGTAAGGATGCGCGACAGGCGCTGAACTACCGTCACCACAGGCAGTTCAATAACCCGGTTAGTAAAGATTGGCACCATATTCATGAGCAAAGCAATGGGGGCGCGCACTCGGTCAAAAACCTAGGCTTGGTCGACAGCGACCTTAACCGCAACGCGCTCAATAATTATTTCAGGCAACGATATCCTTTCACGGGGGGCTTGACTCTGCGCGAATACCTGAAAGGCAAGTCGGCGGATGAGAATAGACAGCGAGGATTAGTCGCTCTGCGAGACTTGGGTTTAACGTTGCACCAGCGTACGGGCACTGACAGCCTGCCGTACCAGGAAATTACACGGTAACCCCCTATTTTCGTTTTGATGAAGCAACTAGTAGTGTACTCGACGCAACTTATGGACTACGAGGCGTGGCAACCGCTACCGGGCGCTGTCGAATTTGAGGAGCGCTATAAGCCGTGGGCCAAAAACCCTTCGACATTCGTTTTTGAGCGCGACAGCCCCGAATCTCAGCAGGCTGCTGCTTATCTGCGCCGAGCTGGCTTAAAATTTCATGTGGGCTTTGAGGTAGAACTAACTGCGGAAGAAGAAGCTACTTATCCCGCTTTTTTACTGAATGCCCCTGGCTATTACAACATTATTGACCTGGCTACGGACCCGCCCCGCGTCAAGGCGCGGGAATTAGCTGGTGGCATGGCCTTGGACGTGGGCTGCTCTCAGCACGCTCTCACATCCACTATGCGTGACGGCCTTGGGGCCTTCGGCATCGAGCTGGCCGCCCGCCCGGCAGTGACAACCAAGCGCCAGCAGGCTTGGCTGGTAGAGCAGTTTCCGGCCTTGCCCGAACCCTACGAAATACCCAGCCCCATCATCTTGAGGGCCGGTAGCGGAAAGCAAGCTGACAGGGTTGAGCCCGGCGAATGGGATATGCAAATTCGGCTTTCTCAGGCTAATACGGACTATCTGCATCGGCATCACATGGGCCAGACTGATTACTACCGCTACCAGGAAAAGACGTACCGTCATCGCGGTTCGCTGTGTCTTGTATCGGGGCAGCTCGCCCATTGGCTGCGTAATGAAGGGGGAGGACATTTGCAGCTAA